>DATKHX010000043.1:0-3914 GCA_035510075.1 Allostellaceae bacterium | reverse complement strand
GCGATGCCCGTCGTTGCGGCGAGAACGGTGCGCCGGGACACCGATGGCCGTGATGTCTCCTTCTCCATTAGTTTCCCTCCCCTACCGCCGATGCCGAGATTATCCCTTTACCATAGCCCGATCGCGCGACCGCTGTCAGACCGGAACAACAGCACTTCGTGGGCCGCGACAACTCGAGCCGCGGCGCTGCGGGCGCCGAGCCCGCGGTGGTCGGTACTGTCTATGGTTGTGCTTTCGAGTGCTCTAATGATTTAAAGTAGACAAAGTCGAGTTGATGGACTTATAGTGTCGGGACGGCGGGCTCCCGGTGAGGCCGGCGAACACGACCGACTATCGTAGCGGGTGAGGCGGAGTTGAACGCTCGGGCGCGCGTTGAGCACGGCGGCGGTGAATGAAAACCGCGACCTCGCTTTATCTCGACATTCTGCGGTTCGGCGCCGCTCTGGCCGTCTTCTTCGCGCATTATTCTTCCGGGCGCCTGTCAGGCGGTTTGTTTTGGCAGGTCCAAGATTACGGCCACCTCGCCGTGATGACGTTTTTCGTGCTGTCCGGTCTGGTGATCGCCTATTCCGCCGAGACCAAAGAGCGTACGCTGCACGTCTATTGCGTGAGCCGGTTGTCGCGCCTTTATTCGGTCGTTGTCCCCGCCGTCTTTCTGACCATTGCGCTCGACTCGATCGGCACGCGCGTCGCCCCTCAACTGTACACCGCGGATTGGGGCTTCGACGCCTCCGAACCGCTGCTGCGCATTGCCATGGCGTTGACGTTTACCAGCGAGATTTGGTTCGCGGACTACCAGATCTTCTCGATGGGCCCGTTTTGGTCGCTGCCCTTCGAGGTTTGGTATTATGTGCTGTTTGCGCTCGTCTTGTTCCTGCCCGGCCGCAAACGCTGGTTGGCGGCGGCGTTGGCAATGTTGATTGCCGGGCCGCGCATCTTGTTTCTGCTGCCGATTTGGCTGATCGGCGTCGTCGTCTATCACAGCCTCGGCCGCATCCACATCCGGCGTGGTGTCGGATGGGCGTTGTTTCTCGGCTCGGTCGCGGTGTTTGCACTCTGCCAATACCTCGATTTTCGCGACCACAGCCGAGCCTTGGCTGAAACGCTGACCTCGCAGAATTTGATCCGGCTTTACTGCCAAGAGAGCTGGAACCCCTACGATTACCTGGTCGGTCTGCTGGTCGCGGCGAGCATCGTCGGGTTCGATGCCATCGGCGACAGCTTTACCGGGCTGCTCCGGTCAATGCAGCCGGCGATCCGCTGGCTCGCCGGCCTGACCTTTTCATTGTATCTGTTTCACATGCCGTTGCTGCTGTTCTACAAAGCTGTCTCGCCGTGGCCCGCCGGCGACTGGCGCAACCGCATCTTTCTCGCGGTCGTCCCGCTCGTTTCCGTCGCCGTGCTCGGCAGCATTACCGAGCGCCGCCGAGGGGCGCTGCGCCGCTGGCTCGCGCGCGCCATTCCGGATGCCGGACGCTGGCCAGTCATGGGCCGCAAGCCGGCGTCGGTCGCCCGCGTCCCGCGGCCGCTGCCGGCAGCGGCCTTTGCCGTGAGCGTCCAGCAGCGCGGCCGCGGATATGCGCTGGGTTCGTCCGACGCGCCGGGTTCGGATTGAACCGCCTCGGGACGTGGCGCTCTGGGGTGGCGCCCCGCCGCAGCCATGCGGCGATGGCAGGTCATGCCGTCGGATTCGCGGTACGCCGCGCCGTCGCCGCCCGTGGTAATGTTTGGCGAATTCGAAGAAGGGAAAGGGGTAGCGATGGCGTACGACCTCTTGATCAAAAACGGGCGCATCGTCGACGGCTCGGGCATGCCGGCGTTCCGCGGCGATGTCGGCGTCAAGGACGGCAAGATCGCCGAAATCGGAAAGTTGGGCGGGCCCGCCGCGCGCACGGTCGACGCCGAGGGCCGCGTCGTCGCCCCGGGCTTCATCGACAACCATTGCCATTATGACGCGCAGGTCACCTGGGACCCGCTGTGCTCTTATTCCTGCGACCACGGCGCCACGACCGTGATTTTCGGCAATTGCTCGCTGTCCTTGGCGCCGGTGCGCAAGGGCAAAGAGGAACGCCTCTCCGAATTCCTCTCCTATGTCGAAGCGATCCCGATGGAGGTGTTGCGCACCCTCGAATTCGGCTGGGAAACGGTGCCGCAATATCTCGACCAGCTCGATCACCATCTCGGCGTCAATGTCGGCAATCTGATCGGCCACACCGCGGTGCGTTATTACGTGATGGGCGACGAGTGCCAGAAGCGCACCGCAACCGACGACGAGATCAAGGAAATGCAGGGTCTCGTGCGCGACGGCATGAAAGCCGGCGCATTGGGGCTGTCGGTGTCGCGCAATCAGGGCCATTTCGACCCGCAAGGCGTCCACATCCCGGCGATCTGGGCCGACGAGAAGGAGATCTTCGCGCTCGGCGACGTGTTGCGCGAACTCGGCACCGGCATCATCCAGTCGGGCGGCGGCAATGGCGCCGAGATGAAGGACGCGCTGATGTCGCGCCTCAGCGAGGCGACCGGCCGCGCCGTCGTCTACAACAATCTCGGCCAGTCGATGCGCCGGCCCGACCAGTGGAAACAGCACATGGCGCAGGTCGACGCGACGACCGCGAAAGGCATCCGCGCGTACCCGATGTGCACGCCCAACCGCATCACCGACTATTTCACGATGCGCAACACCCAGCAGTTCCGGGGATTGCCGGTGTGGCACCCGATCTCTTTGTCGTCGCCCGAGGAGATGCTGAAGGCCTACGCCGACCCCGAAGTTCGCAAAAAGCTGCACGCCGAAGCGGTCGAGTTCAAGAGCGGGCCGGCGATCGGGTTGTGCTCGACCTGGTGGGACTACATGGTCTTGCAGAATGCGGTTTTGCCAAAGAACAAGCAGTATGAGGGCAAGACCCTCGGCCAGATCGCCGCAGCGCAAGGCAAGGGCATCGTCGACGCGTTCCTCGACCTCGCGGTCGAAGAGCACCTCGACAGCGAATGGCTGCATGGCGAGAACAATGTCGACGAAGAGGCCGTCGCCAAGATCCTGACCTACCCGAACGCGATCATCGGCCTCAGTGACGGCGGCGCGCACGTCCAGTTCCAGAGCGGCTTCGGCTTCTCGACCCGGCTGCTTGCGGAATGGGTGCGCGACAAGGGCGTCATGACCCTGGAGCAGGCAGTGCGGCGGCTGACCTTCGACTCGGCCTCGATCTTTGGGCTCCACGACCGCGGCTTGCTGCGGCCGGGGATGGCGGCCGACATCGTGATCTTCGACCCCGACACGGTGAAGCCGCTGCCGCTCGAAGTCGTTCACGACTTCCCGACCGGTGCGAAGCGCATCAAGGAGCCGGCCCAGGGCGTCATGATGACCATCGTCAACGGCGAAATCTTGCTCGAAGACGGCAAGCACACCGGCGCGTTGCCCGGCCGGGTCATGCGCAACACCTACTACCACGGCCTGCACGCCTAGACAGTTCGGCGCGCCCTCACCCTTCCCACCGCGCGGCGATGGGCCCCTCCCTCTCCCGCATTGCGGGAGAAGGGGGGACCCAACACGCAGGGCTGGGTGGGTAAGGGGGCGCTGTATGTTGTGTCGGGGGTAAATATGCCGACATTCAAACCGACCGCCGATCTCGAGATGCATTATGAGGTCGACGACTTCACCGACCCGTGGCGCCAGCCGGAGACGGTGCTGATGCTGCACGGCAACGCCGAGAGCGGGGTCGCGTGGAACGGCTGGGTCCCGGCCTTGGCGCGGCAATACAAAATCGTGCGGCCCGACATGCGCGGCTTTGGCGCATCGACGCCGATGCCGCGCGATTTTCCGTGGACGCTCGATGTCGTCATCGACGACTACGTGCGGCTGATGGATCATCTCGGCGTGGACCGGTTTCACCTCGTCGGCGCCAAGATCGGCGGCACGA
>DATKHX010000042.1:0-3682 GCA_035510075.1 Allostellaceae bacterium | reverse complement strand
TGCCGAGGATTCGCAGGCGCTGACCGACGCCAATTTCGTGCTGACCGGCCGCGGCGGCATCGTCGAAATCCAGGCGACCGCCGAGGGAGCGCCGTTCGACGAGGCGTTGTTCGCCGACATGCTGCGGCTCGCGCGCACCGGCATCCGCGACCTGACCCGCCGTCAGTGGGTGGCGCTCGGCCTCGGAGCGGCCTGATGCCGCGGCGGTTCGCCGGCGGCCGGCTGGTCATCGCCAGCCACAATCCGGGCAAGGTCGAGGAGATCGCGGCGTTGCTGGCCCCGTTCGCGGTCGAGACGGTTTCGGCCGGCTCGCTCGGACTGCCCGAGCCCGACGAAACCGGCGACAGCTTCGAGGCCAACGCCGCGCTGAAGGCGCATGCCGCCGCCGCGGCGAGCCGCCTGCCGGCGATCGCTGACGATTCCGGGCTCGTCGTTCTGGCGCTGGATGGCGCACCCGGCATCTATTCGGCGCGTTGGGCCGGCTCGACCAAGGATTTCGGCATGGCGATGGAGCGCGTCCAGCGCGAGCTCGGGGACCGCGACCGCAGCGCGTATTTTGTCGCGGTGCTGGCATTAGCCTGGCCGGACGGCCACGCCGAGTTGTTCCGCGGCGAGGTTGCGGGCCGCCTCGTATGGCCGCCGCGCGGCGACCGCGGTTTCGGTTATGACCCGATGTTCGTGCCCGAGGGCGGCACTCTGACATTCGGTGAGATCGAGCCCGGTTGGAAGCACGAGATCAGCCACCGTGCGTGCGCCTTTTCGAAGCTCGTCGAGGGCTGCTTTCGCGACGGCCGATGACTGAACACGTCGTTCTCGATCCGCAGAAAAGCCCCCTCCCTGCCCTCGGGGGCGTAGAGGGTGGGGGTGAGGCGGGGGGTGTCGAGGTTCCCGACTGCGGCAAGACCCACCTCACCCAGACCCTCTCACCCTTGAAGGACGGAGGGGAAGAGAAAGCGCCGCTCGCGGTCTACATCCACTGGCCGTTCTGCCGGTCGAAATGCCCGTATTGCGACTTCAACAGCCATGTCCGCGACGGCATCGACGAGGCGCGCTGGACCCGGGCGCTGCTGGCCGACCTCGACCACCATGCCGCGCTTGCTCCGGGCCGTGCCGTCGGGTCGGTGTTCTTCGGCGGCGGCACTCCGTCCTTGATGCCGCCCGAGACGGTCGCGGCGTTGCTGGAGCGGGTGCGCTCGCGCTGGCGGGTCGCCGGCGATGTCGAAATCACCCTCGAAGCCAACCCCAATTCGGCCGAGGCCGGCCGTTTTCGCGCCTTCGCCTCGGCCGGGGTCAACCGTCTGTCGCTCGGCGTCCAGGCGCTCGACCCGGCGGCCCTGCGGTTTCTCGGGCGGGCCCACGACCGTGCCGAGGCGATCGCCGCAATCGAGCAGGCCCGCGCCGGCTTCGACCGGTTCTCGTTCGATCTGATCTACGCCCGGCCCGGCCAGACCCTCGCCCACTGGCGCCGCGAACTCGGCGAGGCGTTGGAATTGGCCGGCGACCACATCTCGCTCTACCAGCTGACGATCGAGCCCGGCACCGCTTTTGCGACATTGGCGCGGCGCGGCGACCTGATCCTGCCCGAGGACGAAACCGCGGCGGCGCTGTACGAGGCGACCCAGGATCGCCTCGCCGCCGCCGGTCTGCCGGCGTACGAAATCTCGAACCACGCCCGCCCGGGTGCCGAGTGCCGGCATAATTTGGTCTATTGGCGCTATCAGGATTATCTCGGGGTCGGCCCCGGCGCGCATGGCCGGCTGACCCGTGCCGGGGTCAAATACGCGACGCGCCAGCGCCGTGCGCCCGAGGCCTGGCTCGCCGCCGTCGAGACCGCCGCGACCGGTCTCGAGGAAACCGCGCCGATCGACCGCGACGCGGCGATTGAGGAAATGCTGATGATGGGCTTACGCCTGACCGAAGGTGTCGCGCGCAACCGCTTCGAACAGGCGATCGGCGAGCCGATCGAAAACTATTTCGCCCGCACCCTGCCGCGATTGATCGAAGGCGGCTTTCTCGCGCTCGACCGTGTGCGCCTCGCCGCCACTCCCGCCGGCCGCCAGCGCCTCAACGCCGTGCTGGCCGCTTTGCTGACTTGAGCCGCTCAGACCGGGCGGAACAAATCTCGGCTAGCTGGCCTTACCGGGCGGCGGTGGCGGCGGAAGCTTGGTTTTGGCACCCTCGCCCGAAAGCTGGTGGTAAATGATCTCCGCCAACTTCAGCAACTCGGGTCGATCCACCTTGGCGGTGAGGGCGTAACCGAAATCCTGATCGGACCAGTAGAACTCGCCTATGCCGTTTTCTTCGCTGTAGCGAAACGCGGTTTCGCCGGCGGTGTCGGACCGCTCGTATAAGGTCAGGCGATTGTCGCCGTTTTGATACATGAATTGCGCCGCGGGCCCGTCTTCGGAAGGGAGCAGCCTTCCGCCCATCAGCCGGTAGCCGGCCGAAATCAAATCGGGCACGACGAGCGGATGGCCGAGGCGCTTCGACAGCCACTGCACGAGATGGGCCTCTTGCGCCGCATCGACCTCGACCGGATGGCGCACCTCGACCGAGAACACCTCGTGCGCCGCGAGTGCGTCAGCGGTAATCGCGCGTTCTGTCGCGGCAGCCCGAGCACTCTGGCTCGACGCCGACAGCAGCCTGCCGTTCCAATCGCGAGCCGCCCAGCCGCCGATTCCCCCCAATACCAGCAGCATGACGGCCGCGGCGGCCGCCCCGAGCTGCCAGTAATGGCGCCGGCGCTGTGCCGCGACCAGCCGCCCGAGGCGCAGACGGGCCGGGATCGGCTCTTCGGCCTCCGCTGCAAAGGCGGCACGCAGCCCCTGCTGCTGGTCCACATATTGCCGCAGCCGAGCCCTTTCCTCGGGGTTCGCCTCGAGATAGGCGTCGACCGCGGCCACACGCTCCGCCGGCAGACGGCCATCGACGAGCGCGTTCAGCTCGTGCTCTTCGACCCCGCCGCGCACCGCGCTCATTTCACTCTCCGCGACGCGCGGTCCTGCACCTCGAGATCGCGGTTCATAAATTGTCGCAACCGCTCGCGCCCGCGCGACAATCGCGACATCACCGTGCCGATCGGCACCCCCAGCACCCGCGCCGCCTCCTCGTAAGAGAGATCTTCGATGCCGACGAGCAGCAGGACGGATCGCTGTTCCTCGGCGAGCGCGGCAAAGGCCCGGAGCAGGTCGCGATGCTCGAGCGCCTCGTCCTGGCCGCCCGTTATCCGCGGCAGTTCGGACTCGATGGCCTCGGTCAAAGTATCGTGAACTCCGCGGCGCTTTTGACGATGCTGCTCACTAAGGAACCGGTTGTAAAGAATCGTATAAAGCCAACCGCGCAAATCGCCTTCCGCGCGCCGCAGGTGCCAGCGCGACAACGCCCGTTCGAGGCTGTCCTGCACGAGATCGTCAGCACGCTCGCGGTCACCGCGAACCAGCGCGCGGGCAAAACGCCGTAAGCCCGGTATGTGCACTTCGATCGAGGTGGCCTCTACTGCCATTGCGTCCCTTAAAGACGAAGGGCTGCCGATGCAAAACGGCGATAACCGCCTGCATTGCCGCGATCTGTCGTCGAGGGCCGAAGGCGAGGCGATTAACCACCCCATCATCGAGGAGTTCGCCCCGCTTTTCCATCACATTCTCGCTAATCCTTAGCTCTCTTTGGGGCTGGCATCGCGTCG
>DATKHX010000041.1:0-4947 GCA_035510075.1 Allostellaceae bacterium | reverse complement strand
CCGCTTATCGGCTGACCGTCGTCGACCGCGGGCATGAGCTGCACGAGCTGACCGCGCCCGAGTTCTACAAGTCAATCAAATTGCACAATCCCGATGCGCTGAACCCCGAGCATAGCGAAATCGCGGTCCGACCCGGCGAACAAAAGGAGCTGTATTTTATCGCCTTGCGGACCGGCCATTTCGCCATGTGGTGCGCGGATCACGATTGGGCCGGCATGACCGGCGACATCACCGTCAAATAGCCTCGACCGCCCGAGCCGGGCGCCGTGGGCTTACCCGGCGACGTACCGGCGCTCACCGGTCGCGGGTCGATAGTAGACGGTGACGAGCTTGCCGCTTTCGGGGTCGACAAAGCGCTCGGCGGTGGCGATCCAGCCGGAGCCGGGATACGCGCCGCCGAGCCGCTTATAGCGCCAGCGCTCGACGACGGCGGCGGCGGTCAGCACGAGGCCGAAGAGCGCCAAGCGCGAGCCCAAGGCGACGCAGCCGGCGCCGAGGAGCGCAATTGCTCCTCCAGCCGACATCGCGAGCCCGACGCCCAGGAGGGCGGCGCGCATGACGCCGCGGCTCACCCACTGCTCACCCCGGAAGCCGCTCGATGAGGGCCGCCGTGCCGTAAGCGACGATCTCGCTCATCGTCTCGCCGATCTCGGCTGAATCGAACCGCATCATCAGCACCGCGTTCGCGCCCGTTGCGGCGGCGTTCTCGACCAAGCGGTCGATTGCGTGACGCCGCGCCTCTTCGAGCAATTGGGTGTATTCATGGATCTCGCCGCCGACGATCGAGCGCAGGCCGGCCATGATGTTCCCGCCGAGCCCTCGGCTGCGCACGACGACCCCAAAGCATTGGCCTTTGACTTCGGTCACCCGATGCCCCGAGACGGTTTCGGTGGTCACCACCAACATGGTTCATCTCCGTTGCGGTTGTCGATGCGGGTTTCGACCGGTTTGCGGGGCCTACCGATCGTTTGTTTCTCATAAGCATGCTGATGATCTCGGTTGCTTACCAGTATGCAACCCTGCAATGATTAAACCGTCGCTTGCGGGTTTGACGGGCGTGGCGCTAGGCTGAAACAGCGCGATCGCGAACGAGGGCGAAGATGGCAGCGGGCACGAGCTGGAACGAGAGCGAAATCGAAATCGCCGGGGCAAAGCTGCACCTCGCGCGCGCCGGCAGCGGCCGCCCGGTTTTGGTGCTGCACCACGACATCGGCAGCCCGGAGCGGCTCGATTTCTACGATGCGCTGGCGAGCCGGTTCGAGGTGCTCGTGCCACATCATCCGGGCTACGGCAAGTCGGAGCGGCCGCAATGGCTGCGCAGCGTGCGCGATGTTGCGGTCATCTATCAATGGCTGCTGTCGGATCTCGGGATCGAGCGGCCGTCCTTGGTCGGGCTCGGCTTTGGTGGCTGGATCGCCGCCGAGATGGCGACGATGATGCCCGATCGGGTGCATCGGCTGGCTCTCGTCGGTGCCATGGGTTTGAAGCCGCCCGATGGCGACATTTTCGACCAGGCGATCGTCAGCTATCTCGATTACGCCCGCGTGGGCTTTCATGACCAAGCGGCGTTCGCCCATATCTACGGCGACGTGACGACCGACCAGCTGGTCGACTGGGACCTCTGCCGCGAGATGTGCTTCCGCATCGCGTGGAAGCCGTACATGTACAGCCAGACCCTGCCGCACTTGTTGGGCGGGGTCAAGGCGCCGGCCCTCGTGGTTTGGGGCGATGACGACAAGATCGTGCCGCGCAGCGCGGGTGAGCTGTATGCGGCGACTTTGCCCAACGCGCGGTTCGAGATCCTGCGCACCGCCGGGCATTGCGCGGAGATGGAGCAGCCCGAGGCGCTCGCCCGGCTGGTCGGCGGCTTTATCGCCGAGAACTGACTTTCGCAGCCGCCGCAGCCGCGGCTCGCACAGCACAGGGAACAGGAGGAAATCATGCATGTGATGTATTTCACCGAGCAGCCGATGTCCGCCTACCCGGCCGATATCGGGCTCGAATTCGGCGCCACCGCGCTGATGTTCTCGAACAAATATTACGATCCGGTTGCCGGCAGCCGCCTCTACAACGAATATCTCGAGCAGTACATCTACGCCGAAGAGATGGGCGTCGAAGGCTTCATGCTGAACGAGCACCACAACGCGCCGTTCTGCATGCAGTCGAAATGCAACATCTTTGCCTCGATCCTCGCCGCGGTGACCAAGAAGGCGAAGATCGTGCTGCTCGGCAACCCGTTGCCCTTGGCCGAGAACCCGGTCCGCCTCGCCGAAGAATTGGCGATGATCGACATGATCTCGAAGGGCCGCCTCGTCTCGGGCTTTGTCCGCGGCGGCGGGCAGGAGCAGCTCGCCAACGGCGTCAGCCCCGCCTACAACCGCGAGCGCTTCGAGGAGGCGCACGATCTCGTCACCGCCGCCTGGACGCGCGAGGGGCCGTTCCGCTGGGAGGGCACACATTATCAGCACCGCGTCGTCAACCCGTGGGCGGTGCCGTTGCAGAAGCCTTATCCGCGGGTGTGGATCCCGGGCGTGCTCTCCAAGGAGACGATCATCTGGGCCGCGAAGCAGCGCTATCCCTATATCGCGCTCAACACCTCGATCGAGGCGACCAAGAACATCTGGAAGCTCTACGACGAAGTCGCGCTCGAGATGGGTTACGAAGCGGGGCCGGAGAACCGCGGCTACCTGCAGCAGGTCCACGTCTCCGACAGCGAAGAAAAGGCTGAAAAGAACGCGCGCCAGTTCCTGTGGATGCAGGGCGAATTCACCGGCCTCGCCCATCCCGTGTGGTCGAACCCGGCAGGCTATTTCTCACCCGAGTTTCGCCGCCAGTTTGTCGAGTTCGCGGTCGGCCGGGCCGAAAGCCCACGCGGCCGCCCAACTTTCGAAAAGCAGGTCGCCGACGGGCGGGTAATCTACGGCACGCCCGACACCGTGATCCCGAAATTGCGCCATGTGCTCGAGGAAACCCGCCCCAGCATCTACGGGCTGTGGGGCAACGACGGCAATGTCAGCAACGAGGACGCCCGCACCTGCATCCGGCTCTTGGGCCAGGAGGTCATGCCGGCGATGCGCGAGATCGGTAAGGAGCTCGGCCTCAAGGACCCGTTCGAGCTGAACGCGCCCGTCCATCTGCGTTATTCGACCGACGTCAAGCAGATGCAGCAGGCCGCCGAGTAGGCGCCGGCAGCTCGGCCGCGGGCGGCCCTCCAACACCGGAAACGACGGCCCCCGATGGAGCCGGCCGCCGGCGGCACCTCGTTCGGTTTCGCGCAGGGGCGGGAAGCGCGCCTCTACGCGCTCGAGAACGAGCGGCTCAAGGCCTGCATTACCGACTACGCCGGCGCATTGGTGTCGCTCGAAGCTCCCGACCGTGACGGAAGACGGGACCATGTCCTGCTCGGCTTTGACGACGTCACAGGGTATGTCGACAACCGCGGTTCGTTCGGCGCGTTGCTAGGGCGCACCGCAAATCGTATCGCGGGGGGCCGCTTCGCGATCGGCGGCGACGTCTGCGAGCTTTCGAGGAACGAGGGCGATAACACGCTGCATGGCGGCGCCGCCGGCTTTGGCAAGCGCTTCTGGTCGGTCGAGGAAGCTTCCACCGATCGGGTGAGGCTGGCGTTGACGAGCGCCGATGGCGATCAAGGTTTCCCCGGCGAGGTGTCGGTCGAAGCGACCTGGCGCCTCGACGGCCCCGAGTTGTCGCTGGGGTTTGTCGCGAAGACCACCCAGCCGACCCCGGTATCGTTGAGCGCGCACCCGTATTTCAACCTTGACGGACTTGCGGCGGGCGATTGTCTCGATCACCAAGTTGAAATCTTTGCCGATCTTTACCTCCCGACCGACCGGCAGCAGATCCCGACCGGGGAAATCCGGCCGGTGGCAGGAACGCCGTTCGACCTGCGGAGCCGGCAGCGCGTCGGCGCCCATATCCGCGAGCCCGATGAGCAGCTTCGGTACGGCCACGGCTACGACCATTATTTCGTTCTGGCCGAGCGGCACGAGGAGACATCGCGGCTGGCAGCACGCGTCCGGTCGGCGACGAGCGGCCGGGTTCTCGAAATCCTGACGACGCAGCCGGGGCTGCAGTTCTACACCGGGAACAATCTCGACGGCTCGGCGCCGGGGCGCGGCGGCCTTTATCGACAATCGGCGGGGTTTGCGTTCGAGCCGCAGGGCTTTCCCGATGCGCCGAACCAGGCGAATTTTCCGTCGACGATTTTGCGACCGGGCGAGGTCTACCGCCAGCAGATCGTCTATCGCCTCACGACCTATTGATCGGTAAGCCGCCGACAACAATGACCGCACCGGGAAATGCTCGCGCGAGGCAATGCGAGCGGCGGCGGCCTCCTTTACTAAAGCGGTTTTCGATCAGATCGAAGCAACCTGCCCCGGGTCAGTCATTGCGAGCGAAGCGAAGCATATTCACATCGTCGTCATGGCCGGGTTTGTCTCGGCCATCCACGTCTTTGCCTCGAACCGCAGCGCCCGTCGCGGATGCGTGGATGCCCGGATCAGGTCCGGGCGTGACGAGCTGGCTGGGATCGTGCACGATCTGAACGAATCTAAGCACGAGATCAGTGCTGCGGCCAGCCGCCCTTGCGGGTGGCGTAGTCGGTGAAGCTCAGCCCGTAGAGAAACGTCAGCCACAAGAACCCGCTGCCGGCGAACACCCATTTGAGCGACGGCGGGCCCTTTAGCCGCATGAACAGCACAAACAGGATCGAGGCCTGGGTTGCGGCAATACCGAACTGGATGACGGGCCCGTAAAAACCGAGGCCGAGAAACGCCGTCCAGATGCTGATCCCGGTCAGTAACACCAGCGCCAGCCAGGCGACGATAAAGAGCAGGGCGGGATCGTGCTTGGACCTGCTGGTCATGAACGCCCCACCAGATAGATCGCCGGAAACAGAAACAGCCAGACCGTGTCGACAAAGCTCCA
>DATKHX010000040.1:0-12672 GCA_035510075.1 Allostellaceae bacterium | reverse complement strand
TCGCCGCGGCCTATCGGCAGGCGATCGGGACGACTTTTGCGACCGGTGCGGCAATCGCCGGGTTCGGCCTCGTCTTGCTGCTGCTGTTGCCGGAGCAGCCGCTGCGCGACGCCGCGGCCGGTGAGGCGGGCGCCGCCCCCGTCGGTTCCTGATCTCCTTGGGCGCGGTGTTTGCACCCTCGGTGCGCTTCTGCTTTCGTAACCCGAATGACCGAACAAGTCCGCGCCCTGCCGTTGCATTTCAGCCGACGCGAGGTCCTCTCGGTGTTGTCGGGTTTGTTGCTGGCAATGTTCCTCGCCAGCCTCGACCAGACCATCGTCGCGACCTCGCTGTCGACGATGGCGCAGGACCTGAACGGCTGGTCGCTGATGGCGTGGGTGGTCTCGGCCTATCTCGTCGCCTCGACCGTGACGACGCCGATCTACGGCCGGCTCAGCGACCTTTACGGCCGGCGCCCGATCCTGCTGGTGTCGATCGCGCTGTTTGTGTTCGCCTCGGTGTTGTGCGCGCTATCGCAGACGATGCCGCAGCTGATCGCCGCACGGGTCGTGCAAGGCATCGGCGGCGGCGGCTTGCGCTCGGTCTCGCAGGCGGCGATCGCCGATGTCGTCCCGCCGCGCGAACGCGGCCGCTATCAGGGCTATTTTTCGAGCGTGATGGCGATCTCGAACCTGCTGGGCCCGGTGCTCGGCGGTTTCTTTGCCGATTATCTGTCGTGGCATTGGATTTTCTGGATCAACATCCCGTTCGGCGTCCTGGCGCTGGTTCTGTGCAACCGCAATCTGCGGCGGCTGCCGAGGCCGCGTCGCAAACCCGTCATCGACTGGCTTGGTGCCGTGCTGATCATCGCCTCGACGACACCGATCCTGATCGGGATCGGCGGCGTCGAATCAGCCGGCGGCTGGGGCCGGGTCGACGTGCTGCTCCCGATCGCCATCGGGCTCGCCTTTCTCGGCTGGCTGATTGTGCACGAGCGCGAAACCCGCGAGCCGATGATCCCGCTGCGGCTGTTCCTCAACCAAATTTTCGCGGTGGGCAGCCTGATCGCGTTCACGATGTCGATGGTCATGATCGCGTTGATCATCCTGGTGCCGCTCGATTTCGAGCTGGTGTCGGGGCTGGCGGCGAACCAAGCCGGCATCCGCCTGATCCCGATGACCGGTGGCACGGTGTTGGGCTCGTTCGTAGCCGGCCAGTTAGTGACCCGCACCGGCCGATACCGCATTTTTCCGATCGCCGGGGCGATCGCGATGACCGGCTTGTGCGCGGCGCTCGCCTTTTACCGGCTCGGCAATTCGGCGCTGACGGATACGCTGCTGACCGGCGGTCTTGGCATCTCGTTCGGGTTTCAGCTGTCGCCGGTCGTGGTTGCGGTGCAGAACGCGCTCGAACTCGACGATACCGGGATCGGCCTGTCGGTCTTGATGTTCTTCCGGCTGATCGGCGGCGCTTTTGGCGTGTCCTTGCTGACGGCACTCCTGGTGGGCGAACTCAACGCCGGCGCGCTGACGGTGCCGGGGCATGCGGTGCTCGGCACCAATCCGGGGATCGCGCTACTTCATCTCGATCAGACGGAGGGGATCGACCCAGCGCTGATGGCAGGCTTGGTGCACGTCTTGCGGGCCGCGTTTTCGCATGTGTTTCTCTACGCGACGATTATTTCGGCGCTGACCGCGGCAGGGTCGTTCGGACTGAAGGAGATCCCGTTGCGTGGGAGCTGAATTCAGCCGTCGAACACGTCCACTTCTTCGCCGAAATCGGCGGCTTCGCCCCCGCCGCCGAGGCTGCGGCGGTCGATCGCCACGGTCTTGATCAGGGCAAACACCGGGCGCCCCGGAACGAGGCCGAGGGTATGCCGCGAGCGCTGCGTAATCCGCGCCAGCAAGCGCTCCGCTCCGAGGCGCAGCTGCACCTCGACCGCCTCCTCGCCGATCGGCGCCAGCGCCTCGACGGTGCCGGCCAGCACGTTCAGCGCGCTGATCCCGCTCGGCCGCTCGACGGCGAGGATCACGTCGCGGGCGCGGATGCGCACCCGCAAAGGGCTGCCGAGCGGCAGGTCCAGGCGTGGCACCGTCAACCGGCCAAACCCGCCGGCTAGCTCGGTCAGCCCCCAGCGCGGATCATGCGCCGCGACCGTGACGGCGAGCACGGCACCCGCCTCGAACCCGCCCGCGAGCGGGTATTGCCCGGCGCGCCCCATGATCTCGGCGACCGGCCCGACCGCTTGCACCCGGCCGTCGGCGATCAGGACAATCGTCGTGGCGAGCCGGGCAACCTCGGCAGCGGCGTGGCTGACATAGACGATCGGGACATCGGCATGATCACGCAGCCGCTCGAGATAGGGGAGGATCTCGTCCTTGCGGGCGGCGTCGAGCGAGGCCAAGGGCTCGTCCATCAGCAGCACGCGCGGGCTCGCCAACAGAGCGCGGCCGATCGCAACGCGCTGCTTTTCGCCGCCGGACAGCCGGCCCGGCCGGCGGGCGAGCAGCGGCCCGACGCCGAGCAGCTCGACGATGTCGTCGAACCGGGCCGGAGGCGTGCGGGAGCGCGGCGCGAACCAGCGTCCGAACAGCAGATTCTGACGCACGCTCAGATGCGGAAACAGGCGGCCTTCCTGAAATATATAACCGATCCGCCGGCGATGCGCCGGGACGAAAACGCCGCGTTCGGTGTCGAGCAATACCGCGCCGTCGACGGCGATATAGCCGCGCAGGGGCCGGATCAGCCCGGCAACGGCGTTGACGACCGAGGTCTTGCCTGCGCCCGAACGACCGAACAATGCCGTCAGGCCAGGGCCGCTTTCGAAGCGGATTTCGAGCGCGAAGGCGCCGAGGCGATGCTGGATGTCGACCGCGAGCATACGGTCAATCAGCCGAGATACGGCGGCCGATCTGCCGCGCCAGGACCTCGGAGGCGAGCAGCGCCAGCAGCGACAGAATTACAGAAACGGCGGTCAGGCGCAGCGCTGCCGAGTCGCCGCCCGGCGTTTGGGTCAGGTTGTAGATCTCGAGCGGAATAGTTTGTGTCTCGCCCGGGATATTGGAGACGAAGGTGATGGTAGCGCCAAACTCGCCGAGGCTGCGGGCAAAGGACAAGACCATGCCGGCAACGATCCCCGGCGTCATCAACGGCAACGTCACCACCACGAAAGCGGGGACGCGGCCGGCGCCGAGCGTTCCGGCCGCCTCTTCGAGCCGTCGATCGACCGCCTCGAGCGACAGCCGCATCGCCCGCACCATCAACGGAAACGCGGTGACCGCCGCGGCCAGCGCGGCACCCGTCCAGCGAAACGAAAAAACGACGCCGAATACGGCAAAGAAGCGGCCGAGCGGGCCGTTGTGACCGAACAGCAACAATAGCAAATAGCCGGTGACGACCGGCGGCATGACCAGCGGCAGATGGACAAAGCCGTCGAGCAGGCTCTTTCCCCAGAACCGTCCGCGCGCCAGCACCAGCGCCGCCGCGAGGCCAAAGGGCAAGCTCCACAGCATCGCCCAGAACGCGACGCGCAGGCTGAGCCGCATCGCTTCGGCCTCGTCGGGACCCAATCCGAAGAAGTGCATCAGAAGACGGCGATTGGCAGGGGCTCGGTTTCGTTGACGATCATCCGACCGTTATATACGCCAGAAGTGATCGAGCGACATAATGGCCGAGCCCCGGCGGATGTGGTAGCTTGCGCCGGTCGCAATAGGCCAGGGGTTCACGCGATGAAGGTCAGGATCGAATACTGCGTTCCTTGAAACTACCTACCCAGAGCCCTCCGTGCGAGGGCGCGACTCGAAGAAAAGTACGGCGCCGAGGTCGAGCTCGTTAAAGGGACGAGCGGTGTGTTCGAAATCACCGTCGACGGCAAGCTCGCCTTTTCCAAAAAACAGCTCGGACGTTTTCCGGAAGACGCCGAGATCGACGCTCTCGGCGGCGGCTAGGTTGGACCGCGGCTGGCCGGCCGGGGAGCCGCGCGGCGGTCCGCCGGCTGGCTGGCTGTCGCGCAGATGAATGACGGCGCGCGCGTCGGTATAGACGCGCCGCCAACCCGACAGATGGTCGAGCAGGCCGACGGCGGGTTGATTCGGCGTCAGCAAGGTCCAACGCACGTCCCAGCCATCGAGCAGATCGCGCAAACTGTGTTCGTTGCCGTTCACGGCGTCGAGATAACGCGCGAGAAAGGCGTTGCCGAACATTTCGATCCGCCCGTCGATAAAGGTCGGTATGCCGCGGTATACGAGATAGCCGCCGAACCCCTCGCTGTTGAAGAGATGACCGGACAGCCCCAGGCGCGCGGCGGCGGCGAGCGCCGAGGCGGGTGTCGCCGGGTCGTCGGCCCGCGCGATCGGCCGGGCCAGCAACGGAAGGCTCATCGCCAGCGCCACCCCGAGGGCGAGCGCCACCGCCGGCGGGGCGGCGGGCTCGGCAAGCCGTGCCACGGCGCGGCTGATCGCAGACATCGGCTGCGCGCGCATGCGCAGGGCGAGCTGCGGGCCAAATGACCCGGCCACGACGAGCGGTCCAGCGAGCCCGAGCAGATCGGCGTGGCGGCTATGGGCCAGCGCCATATGGCACAGCGCCAACAGCAGCAGCACCCGCGGCAACGGCAGCCGGATGCCGGTCGCCAGGCCGAGCGCGATCAGGCCGAGCAGCCAGAGTTCGAGGGGCTGGAATTGCTGGAAATCAGGGCCGCGCCATTCGATAAAGGATGATTGCAATGCCGGCATCGCCATCAGCCGTAATGGCTCGACCAAGCCCGTGATGCCGTTCGGGGTTATGAGCGTGATGGCGAATGTCAGCGCGACAAAAAGGCCCCAACGCCGGATTTCGAGCGCGCGCGGGCCGGACAGCATGGCCTCCGCGCCAAGGTAGCAGGCGAGGCCCAGCCCGAACAAAAAGCTGCCGTGCAGATTGGCCCACGCAACCATGATCGGCAGCAGCCGGAACGGCGGCACGGTACCCGCGTCGCGGGCAGCGAGCAAGCCGCCCGACCATAGCACCAGCAGCGGCAATGCCAGCATATGCGGCCGGGCCAGCAGGTGCGGCTCGACCATCGCCGCCCCGAGGGCGACCGCGATCAGCGCCGAAAACGGTTCGCACGAGCGCAGCAGAAACCGCGTCAGCAGCCCGAGACTGACGGCGAAGCACGCTACCGTGACCAACACCAACCCGCTCCACCCGGTGGCGCGGTAGACCGCCGCCAACCCGATTTCGGCGAGCCACTCGGGCGCGGCCCACTGCGCCCCGGCAAAGGTGTAGGAAAACAGGTCGCGCGTCGGCAGAGTGTGGTGCGCCAGCATCCAGCGCCCGGCCGCGATGTGGAGATAGGTATCGGGATCGTGCAGCAGCGCGCCCGGCTGCGCCAGTGCCCGCGCGAGCACCAGCAGCGCGACGACCAGCGGCCAGGACGGCAGCAGCCGGTCCCACCACGACCGCGCCGCCACGCGCCCGAAGACCCGCGCTGATGGGTAGGCTGACGCTATACCCTCGACCCTCCCGGCGGTGACGGCGGGAATGCCGACACCCTCTGAGAAGCTCGCAGCTCGGAGTTAGCGACTACTTAAAAAGTCGGTCGTTACTTTGCCGCGACCGGCAGGTCTTCGGCATACATCTCCGGCAACACAGTCTGGCGCCAGGTTTCCTGCCGCGGGAAGATCTTTTCGATCGCGCGCGCAGAATAGTAGCTGGTGTCGGTCCCAGGCGGGTTGCCCCCCGCCTGCACGGCCTTGACCGAGTCGAGCAGCAGTCGGCGGGTCGCGATGATCGCGCGGTCGGCCGGCCCGAGATGCTCCCTCGAGCGGTCGACGACCGGCCCCATCCCCTCCTGCAACGCGCGGTCCTGGGTGTTGATGCCGTCGACGCCGGTGAAGGTCTCGTATTTCTGGACCTTGCGGTCGATCATCCAGTTGTTGCGCTTGTTGCGGAACGAGCGGAACTCGCCCGACTGCTCGACATAGTCGGGGCCGTTGCCGTTGCCGCGCTCCATGCGGTCGTCATCGCCGAGCCCATGCTCGCCGTAACTGTACATCCAGTTCCACACCATGCAGTTCTCGTCGTCGATCGGGACCCAGACGTGGCCAGCGATGTTGGTGCGGTCTCCGCCGCCCATCGCGCGGCCCAGCTGCTGCGGCCGGATCTGCGTGAACGGCATTACAAAATGATAGGAGCGGACATAGGTCTTGTCGTCGTCGAGCGGCCGGATGCCGACATAGCGGTAGCCGTAATCGGTGACGTCGACTTCGAGCAGTGGCGCCTTGCCGCGGACAAACGGCCCCTGCACCGGGATGCCGGGCCGGTTGGTGTTGGGCGTGATCGTGCGGTGCAGGATCGGCGCATGCGAGGTATCGATGCCGCCTTCCAATGCCTGCAGCCAGTTGCACTCCTCCCACACTTTCGAGACGTGGCGGTGGGTTTCCGGCACCTGGGTCCACTCGAAGGCGGGCGGGGCCGGCATCTTGTCGCGCGGCCCCATATAGGCCCAGACGACGCCGCCCATCTCGACCGTCGGGTAGGCGGTCAGCCGGACCTTGTGGCAGAACGGCTCGGGCTCGTTCATCTGCTCGACGCAGTTGCCGTCGACGTCGAATTTCCAGCCGTGATAGACGCAGCGCAGCCCGTTCTCTTCGTTGCGCCCGAACCACAAGGAGGCGCGGCGATGCGGGCAGAACTCGTCGACGAGGCCGACGCGGCCCCGGCTGTCGCGAAACCCGAGTAGCTTTTCGCCGAGCAGTTGCACACGCACCGGCTCGCCATCGGGCTCGGACAATTCGCGGGTCATCAGCGCCGGGATCCAGTAGCGGCGCAACACCTCGCCCATCGGCGTTCCCGGCCCGACGCGGGTAATCAGCTCGTTGTCTTCGGGTGACAGCATCGCCTAGCTCCTCTTCATCGCGATCTGCGCGGCAGCAACACCAAACTCGGGGCGATAATCGGCCGATGACGCGTCGAGGGCAAGTGTGGCGAGGTGGCTGGGCTTGCCTACTTCTTTACCGAAAACGTGCTATGGATCGCCTAAAGGAGCGATTGGGGAAACGGATGTCCGTGATCTTGCGGCCGGGCACGCCCGACGATGCCGAAGCTTGTGGTGCTGTCGCCTTCGAGGCGTTCAAGGCAATTTCGAGCGCGCACAATTTTCCGTGGGATTTTCCATCCCCGCATGTCGCGGTCGGGTTGATGAACACCCTGCTGTCGCATTCCCGCTTTTATTCGGTCGTCGCCGAACAAGACGGTGCGGTTGTCGGCAGCAACTTTGTCGACGAGCGCGGCACGATCGCGGGCATCGGCCCTATAACCGTCGCGCCAGCGGCGCAGAACCAGTCGGTCGGCCGGCAATTGATGACCGCGGTCATCGAGCGCTCGAATGCGCGCGGCGCCGCCGGAATCAGGTTGTTGCAATCCGCCTATCATAATCGCTCGCTGTGCCTCTACACAAAGCTCGGCTTCGACAGCCGAGAGGCCTGCTCGAAAATGGAAGGGCCGCGGCTCGGTATTTCGCTGCCTGGCTATGTCGTGCGGCCCGCGACGGCGGCCGACATTCCCTCTTGCAATACGCTGTGTCGGCGGAACCACGGCCATGATCGCGACGGCGAGCTGCGCGACGCAGTCAGACAAGGCACGGCGCGCGTCGTCGAGCACCTTGGAAGAATCACCGCCTATGCCAGCGAGATCGCCTTTTTCGGCCATGCGGTGGCCGAGGCCAACCCGGGTTTGCAGGCGCTGATCGGTGCCGCCCCCGGCTTCGAGCACGGTGGGTTCCTGTTGCCGACGCGCAACGGCGAGCTGTTCCGCTGGTGCTTGCGGCACGGGCTGAGGCTCGTGCACCAGATGACCCTGATGTCGATCGGACTCTACAACGAGCCCGCCGGCGCCTACCTGCCCTCGGTGCTGTTCTGAGCAAATGTTTCGCTGACGCGCCAAAGCGCGCCCGAGCCGCGAAAGCGTCGGCGGCGCCGGCCGCCAACCGCAGGCTTTTGTTGCTTCATCGGCTGGAACGTGGGGCCGACAGTCGAAGAGATGCTATGCTGCCCGCCTGACCAATCGCCGTGGAGGGAGCGTCGTTGAGGAGGGCCTCTTGGTAGACGGCCCGGCGGTCGAACGAAAGCTCGCTGCCATCTTGGCCGCCGACGTCGCCGAATACAGCCGGCTGATGGGCGTCGACGAAGTCGGCACACTGCGCCAGCTGCAAGCCTACCGGACGATCCTCGACAATCTGATCGCGATCCACCACGGCCGCATCTTCAACACTGCCGGCGACAGCGTGATCGCCGAATTCGCGAGTGCCGTCGCCGCCGTCGAATGCGCCGTCGCGGTGCAGCAGGCGATCGCCAGCGAAAACGCCGCCCGCCCCCCGGACGAGCAGATGCGCTTTCGCATCGGCGTCCATGTCGGCGACGTGATCGTCGAAGGATCGAACCTTTACGGCGACAGCGTCAATATCGCCGCCCGGCTCGAGGCCCTGGCCGAACCCGGCGGAGTGTGTCTGTCGGGCGCGGCGCGCGATCAGATCGGCAGCCGTTTGCCGGTCGCCTTTACGACGCTGGGCGAGCAGCGCGTGAAGAACATCGCCGATCCGGTGCGCATCTTTAAGCTCGATGAGCGATTTGGCCACCCGTCGGCGTTGACGGCCGGCCCCCGGAGGTGGCGAGAACGCCGGCTGATCTTCGGCCTCTTCGCTGTCGCGGCGCTGGTGCTGATAGGCGCGGGGGCAACCTGGTGGCGGCTCACCACTTCGCTGAGCGCGACCGAGCAGACCTATTCCGCGCCACGGTTGTCGATGGTCGTGCTGCCGTTCGCCAATCTCAGCAACGATCCGCAGAAGGAGTATTTCGCCGACGGCATCACCGACGATTTGACCACCGATCTGTCGCGGATCGCGGACAGCGTGGTGATCGCGCGCAACACCGCCTTTACCTACAAGGGCAAAGAGGTCGATGCCCGCAAGATCGGCCGCGAGCTGGGGGTACGCTACGTGGTCGAAGGCAGCGTGCAGCATTCGGGCAAGGAAGTGCGGATCAACGTCCAGCTCGTCGATGCCGCCACCGGTGCGCAGCTTTGGGCAGAGCGGTTCGACCGCGATCTCGGCGATCTGTTCGCGCTGCAGAACGAGATCACCGCACGGGTCGCGCGCGCCCTGCAATCCCAGCTCGCGATCGCCGAGGCCGCACGCCCGATTGCCCATCCCGACGCGCTCGACTTCATTTTGCGCGGCCGCGCCGAGATTACAAAGCCGATTTCGCGCGAGACCTATGACGAAGCGGTGCGCGATTTCGAGACGGCGCTCGCGCTCGATCCCAGCTCGGCCGACGCGCAGGCTTGGCTCGCCGCGGTGCTGGTGGTGCGGGAACTCGACGAGCTCAGTGATTTTCCCGATTTGGATCTGCATCGGGCCGAACAGCTGGATCAGCGCGCCCTCGCGGCAGCGCCGAACAGCGCGATCGCCCACTATGTCAAGGGCCAGGTCTTGCGTGCGCAATCGCGCTGCAGCGAAGCGATCCCGGAATACGAGACCGCGATCGCGCTCGACCGCAGCCGGGCGCCGGCCTACGCTCATGTCGGCTGGTGTAAATTCCTGTCGGGGTCGATGGATGGGGCGGTCCCCTATATCGAGCAAGCGATCCATCTGAGCCCGCACGAGCCCGGCATCGCCGCGTGGTATGGGCGGATCGGCGTTATGCAGCTGCTCCAGGGAAACGTCGCTGATGCGCTTTCGTCGCTGGAGCGGGCACGGAGCGAAAATGCCCGGCTGCCCTTTGTCCACGCCTATCTCGCGGCGGCCTACGCAACCAAGGGAGACGCCAAGCGCGCGGCGGAAGAGCTCGCCGAAGCACAGCGGCTCGGCACCGGCTACGCCAGCCTGACCATCGTCAAGCGGTCGATCTGGTACGACAACCCAAAGATCCGTGCGCTGGCGGAGGCCAACTACTTTCCTGCGCTGCGTCGCGCCGGACTGACCGAAAACGGCTCGTCTTGACTTCGATGACCAATTGGGATGGGCGAAGGATCCCGCTGCCTTATCGTACCCCGCTTTCCCCGCGAGGCCGTCCGGAGAAACGGCGGGCCGCGATCTATACGTGCTCAGGGTTGTTTTGAAACAAATTTGAAGTCCTCTTGATCCGCGCATCTCTTCAATCCTTTTCGAGTGGGGCACTCAGGAATAGAACCCGCGGGCAGTTTGTGCGTTTATCCGAGTAGTAACGGATCCCGATCAGGTAAAGCGAGGCGGCGATGGGGAAGCTCAGGTCTGGAATTGGAGCCGCGGGGTTCACGGCCGCGCTCGTTCTCGCCGGATGCGGCGAGCCGGGGTCGACGCCCGACCAGGTGGCCGGTCAAGTCGCGCTGCCATGGTATCCCCCCTGGACGCTGAACCAATCGCCCGAGCAAATCGCGCTCCGGTGGTATCCGGACGCCACTCCCTCGGCTGCTGCCGCTCAGGTGGCTCGGCTCCATTGCCAATCATTGAACAAATCAGCGGAGCTCGCCTCCGACATGCGCGATGGCAGCGCCGAGGTCGCGGAATATCGTTGCCGCTGAACCCGATCGCAGCTTTGACTATGCTGCGGTAAGATGGAACGGCGAGGCGGTGCGATGGCGTTTGAGCAAAAGCTGAAGGAATTGGGGATCACCTTGCCGGTGGTCGGTGCGGCGTGGGGCAACTATGTGCACGCCAAACGGGTCGGCAATCTGCTGTACCTGTCGGGCAAGCAGCCTCCTGACAGCAACGGCAAGACGCCGCGCGGCAAGCTCGGTGCCGGCATGTCGATCGACGAGGGGTACCGGCACGCCCGCGGGGTCGGGGTGATGCTGATCGCGGCGATGCGCGAGGCGCTGGGCGGCGATCTCGATCGGGTCGAAGACATTGTCAAGGTGCTGGGCATGGTCAACGCCGCCCCCGATTTCGAGGGCCATCCAAAGGTGATAAACGGCTGCTCGGATCTGTTTGTCGAGGTATTCGGCGAGCACGGCCGGCACGCGCGCTCCGCGGTCGGGATGAGCTCGCTGCCCGGCGGCATTCCGGTCGAGATCGAGGCTATCGTCGCGGTCAGATAAGCCGCGCGCGAGCTAGAGGCCGGGCACCGCCGCAAGCCGCGACCGGAACGGCGACTTGCCGCCTCCTGTCGGTCGAGGTGCAGAAGCAACACCGGCGCCGGTCCCCGCACCGCCGTCGGAGAGCCGGCAGATCAGCCGGCTCATGCTGTTTTTTGCGCTCGTCTACGTCGTCGAAGGGCTGGGGCAGACGGGCGGGCTGATCGCCCAACCGCTCAACTATTTTCTAAAGCAGGTCTACGGTTGGAGCCCGGTCCAGGTTACCGCCTGGCTCACCGTGCTCAACCTGCCGTGGATCATCAAACCCGTCTACGGGATCGTCTCCGACTTCGTGCCGCTGTTCGGCTATCGCCGAAAAGCATACTTGGTTCTCGCCAATGCAGTCGCGGCCGTCGCTTATTTCGGGGTGACGCGGTTCACCGAGCCCGGCGCGCTGATCCTCGTGCTGCTGGTGACCGCGTATGCGATGGCGATCTCGAGCACATTGTGCGGCGCGGTGCTGGTCGAGAACGGCCAGCGGCTGCACCGCAGCGATGCCTTTGTGAACCAACAGTGGCTTTGGTTCAACGTCGCCGCCGTCGTCAGCGCCTTTCTCGGCGGCGAGCTGGTGGCGCGGCTGTCGCCGGGCGGGGCCCTGCATGCGGCCGCGGCGGTCATCGCCGTCGCCCCCTTCGCCGCCATCTTCGGCAGCCTGTTTCTGATCGACGAGACCCCGGGCCGGCTCGACCTCGCCGAGCTCAAAAGCACATTTCGCGGCCTGCTCGCGACATTCACCCATCGGGAATTGTGGCTGATCGGGGTGTTTCTATTTCTATATTATCTAAACCCGGGGTTTGGTCTTCCGCTATACTATTATATGACCGATACGCTCAAATTTTCGCAAGCTTACATCGGCATTCTCGGCGCTATCAACTCGATCGGCTGGATCGTCGGCGCGCTGCTGTATCGAAAATTCCTCGACGGAATGACGTCGCGAAGGCTGCTCAATTTGAGCATTCTGCTCGGCGTCGTGACGACATTGGCGTTTTTGGCGCTGACGAACGAGGTCAATGCCGCGATCGTCAATTTCTTCAGCGGCATGGCCGGGATGGTGGCATTTGTCGCCACTCTGACCCTGGCTGCCGATTACTGCCCCAGGCGAGCCGAAGGGTTCGCCTTCGCCGCACTGATGTCGCTCCTGAACCTGTCCTCGGCGTTGTCGAACAATCTCGGCTCGTTCCTTTACGAGCGCGCGTTCCAAAATCAGCTGGCGCCGCTGATCATCGTCTCGGCCGCCGCGACTGCGGTGATTTTTTTATTTGTTCCGCTGCTGCGGCTCGGCGACAAGCCGTCGGGCGCACCGGCTTCCTGAGCACGCCGCCGTTTGCTCGGCGGGGACCTGCCGCAAGCGTTCCGAAGATGCTTGCGTTAAACACTGACGCCGGCAATTTCGAAGGTGTAGACCGAGTTGGCCTCGCAACGGAATCTGAACGCCTTGCCGCTCAGTACCGTATCGGCGGAGTGGACATAGCCTTTTGCGGTATGGCCGCCGACCGTGGTGGTCTCCCAGCGGTCGACCGGCCCGGCGACGCGCGCCAATGCCGCGAGATCGTAGGAGACCCATCGCGGCCGGTCGAGATTGAGGGTCACGATCACCAGTTTTCC
>DATKHX010000039.1:0-11335 GCA_035510075.1 Allostellaceae bacterium | reverse complement strand
GTCCGCCCGCGAGGCCGTCGGCGGCAGGATCGCGATACTGGTCGATGGCGGCATGCGTCGCGGCACCGACGTAATCAAGGCGATCGCGCTCGGTGCCGACGCGGTGCTGATCGGTCGGACGGCGCTCTACGGCGTCGCTGCCGCCGGCAGAGAAGGGGTGAAGCGATCACTCGATATCCTCCGGGACGAAATCGACCGCGATCTCGGCCTTTTGGGCGCCCCCTCGATGGCCGCGCTCGGGCCGCAGCTCCTCGTCCGCTCCGGCCAGTCGTCCGCGGTGGTGCGGGCGTCCTGACGCCAGCGGTAACGTCGTCGATTGGGGTTGCAGCGGGGGCCTCCGGCGGCGCGATCGACCCATTCCACTGCCCGCTCGACGCATCGATTCCCCAAGTCTCGGCGCGACAGGAACGGCGCTCGCAGCGCCCGTTTCATACTCATCTCCGCTCACAAGAGCACACAGATGAATTACACGACAAATGTTAGCGAGAGCGGCCGGGCGACAGAGCAAACGGAGCGCCTGATCTCCTCGGAGAAGGTCGAAGCGACCGCGGTTGTCGACCGAAACGGTGAACATCTGGGGCGCATACATCATCTTATGATCGATAAATATAGGGGGGAGGTTGCCTTTGCCGTCGCCACGTTCGGGGGGTTCTTCGGCATCGGGGAAAATCTGTTTCCGCTGCCGTGGCGGATCGTTGAGCTACGAACCCAGCCGCGCCGGCGATGTCGTGGATATCGATCGAGCCCGGTTCCAGCGAACCCCAAGGTTTGTTTCGACCGACGCCCCGAACTGGTCGGATCGATTCTATACCGACGAGATAACCAAGTATTGGTTGCCGCCCGTCTGAGCGGCGGCCGACGGTCCCGGCGACCCGATACCGACCTCAGCGATACGCGAGGCACCAGCCGGGCGCGCGCAACCAGCACTGCTCGGCCGGCAGGTCGTCGCGGCGGTAGAGCCGCATTACGCGCTCGGCGCCCCCATTATCGAAAGCGGCGGAGAGCGCGCGCTCCGTCGCTTCGTCGCGTGCGCCCTCACAGGGAAAGATCGCGACACTCGAAATCCGGCGCGCCGAGAACTCGCCGCCACGCCGTTCGATCCGGAACACTGCGCCGTGACGAGCATCGCCATGCGGAAATCCCTTTCCGGTCAGCGGCAAAATCAGCCGGCCGCCGTTTTTCAAGCAATTGAGCCATGATGGCGCGGGGTGTGTCGCTCCGGCATTCACGTAGATCACGTCGGCGGGGTCGAATGCGACCTTGGTGCCATCGCCCTCTACGGTTCGCACATTCGGGGAATGCGAGAAATTGGCTGCGGTGCGTTCCGCAAGGCCCGGGTCGAATTCGATCGCGGTCACTGCCCCCGCCGGCCCGACGAGCTCGGCCATGACCGCGGTATAATAGCCGACGCCGGCGCCGATATGGACGATATGCTCGCCCGGCTGCGGGGCTGCGCCCGCAATCAGCACGGCGTGCAGCGAGGGCTCGCCATTGTTCAGATTGCGTTCGGGGAGGATGCCGACAACGCCGTTGATGTAGAGGTGGACCGGGTCGGCATTCGGGGTCACCACATAGCCGGGGCGTGGGATCCGCCAACGCAGGATGGGCCACGGCCCCGGGCCAAGAAACTCCTCGCGAGGAACCGCAGCAAAGGCTGCCTCGAGGCGCAGATCGTCGATCTCGGCAGCTGCCATGACGTGCTTGGCAAAGGCGCGCCGCACGATCTCCAGCTCTTGGGGCTCCATCCGCTATCGCCTCCGCAACCGACGGCTTATGTTGGACGCGGGATCATAGCACAGGAGGCGCTGGTGGACCTGCCGCCTGGACTTCGGCTCACCATTGAAGACCAGCCATCAGCCAAGGACTGGGAGGGGCTCGGTGTCGCTCTCGACGTTTACAATCGCGGATTTCTCGGCGAGACCGGCTTCTCCCGAATGGGCTTCTTCGTGCGCGCCGACGACGGCGAGGTCATGGCCGGTCTTGTTGGCACGACATACGCCGGCTGGCTCTTTGTCGCCGAGCTTTGGGTGCATGCCGATTTGCGGCGACGCGGCATCGGCAGCCAATTATTGGCTTTGGCAGAACCACGCGCGGTCGACCTCGGCTGCCACTCCGCGATGCTCGACACGTTTTCGTTTCAGGGTCCGGAGTTTTATCCGCGCTTTGGATACCGGCCCTACGGAAGGCTCGAGTATCCCCCCAACCACCAGCGTATTTTCTTGCGGAAACAGTTGGTTGGAGAGCGTTCCGCGACCTTCCCTAAATCATTCCCCGTTTCGGTGAAAGGGGTCCTGTTCGAGGGCGGCCAAGTGGTGATGCTCGAAAACGAGCGTGGCGAGTGGGAATTGCCCGGAGGCCGGCTCGAAGCTGGCGAGGACCCCGCCCTGTGTCTGACGCGCGAATTCGCCGAGGAGCTCGGCGCCGGGATCGCTGTAGACGCGCTCCTTGATTGCTGGGTCTACGAGGTGCTGCCGCAACGCGAGGTGCTGATCGTGACGTATGGCGTGCGGCGCGCCGACCAGCGAGCGCTGCGGGTCAGCGACGAGCATCGCAGATGGGGGTCGTTTGCGTTGCGCGAGCTGGACCGGCTGCCGATGCCGGAGGGCTATCGCCGCTCGATCCGTGCCTGGGCGGCGCGGGGCGGCGGGTGACGGCGCGAATGACGATGCCTGCGCTCGACCGGCTGCTCGCGATCATGGCGCGGCTGCGCGATCCCAAGCGCGGCTGCCCATGGGACCGCGAGCAGGATTTCGCGACGATCGCGCCCTACACGATCGAGGAGGCCTATGAGGTCGCCGACGCGGTAGCGCGCGGCGACATGGCGGCATTGAAGGACGAACTTGGCGATCTGCTGTTTCAGGTGGTGTTTCACACGCGCATGGCCGAGGAGGCGGGGCTGTTCGATTTTGCCGACGTCGCCGCCGCGATCATCGACAAAATGGTGAGCCGCCACCCGCATGTCTTTGGAGATGCCGAGATCGCCACTGCGGCGGCGCAGGCCGAAGCGTGGGAAGACCACAAGGCCAGGGAGCGGGCCGGTCGGGCAGCAGCGGCCGGGGTGCCGGAAAGCGTGCTCGAGGGTGTGGCGCTCGCGCTGCCTGCCCTGCTCCGTGCGGCAAAGATCCAGCGGCGTGCGGCGAGGATCGGTTTTGACTGGCCGGAAGCGCGCCCGGTCATCGCCAAACTCGCCGAGGAGATCGCCGAGCTCGAATTGGAGCTGAACGTAAAACAGGCCGATCCGGCAAAGATCGAGGATGAAATGGGCGACATCCTGTTCGCCGCCACCAACCTCGCGCGCAAGCTCGACATCAACCCGGAGGCGGCGCTGCGCCGCGCCACCGCCAAATTCGAACGCCGCTTCCGCGAGGTCGAAGCGCTGGCCGCCGAGCGCGGCGTCGGCGCCGATCTCGACGCGCTCGAAGCGTTGTGGCAGCAGGTCAAGCGCGGTGAAGGTGAACGCAGCGCTTAAGCAAAATTTACAATGAGGCGATGAGCCAGTGAGCGTTTAGCAGTTTAGTGCCTTACTGGCAGAACCTTCAGTTAGTGCAGCCGCTGCTGGTGGCGCAGGCGGGCAATGTCGGCTTCGGAAAGCCGCACAGAAAGATGAGCGGCTTCGTTGTCGTCGCGGCGGCCGAGCACCTCGCCGTGACGGTACACCCAGGCCAGAGTCTTGCCGTCGCTCAATGGGATATCCAGCCGCACGGGTCGCGTGGCGCTTTCGAGCCGACGGTCGATCAGGTCGAGCAGCGCCTCGCATCCCTCCCCGGTCGCCGCCGACAGCGCGACGCTCTGCGAATCTCGCGCGGCGTGGTTGACGATGCTGGCGTGCGCCGGAGCGTCCAGCAGGTCGATCTTGTTCATCACCTCGATGATCCCGTCTTCCGCGGTCCCGTCGAGCGCCAAATCCGCGAGCCCGAGATCGGCCAGCACAGCCAGCACGTCGGCGCGCTGGGACTCGCTGTCGGGATGATGGGCGTCGCGGATATGGACAACGAGGTCGGCCTCGGTGACCTCTTCGAGGGTGGCACGGAACGCGGCGACAAGATGGGTCGGCAATTCAGAGATGAAGCCCACCGTGTCGGACAGGATCACGGCGCGGCCCGAGGGGAGATCGAGCCGCCGCATCGTCGGGTCGAGGGTCGCGAACAGCATATCGTCTGCGGTCACGGCTGATTGAGTCAGCCGATTGAACAGCGTCGACTTGCCGGCATTGGTGTAGCCGACCAGCGCCACCACCGGATAGGGCACGCGGCGCCGGGCCTCGCGGTGGAGCGCGCGCGTGCGTTTGATGCCGTCGAGCTCGCGCTTCAGCCGGGCGATCCGCTCGCCGATCAACCGACGGTCGATTTCGAGCTGGCTCTCGCCGGGGCCGCCAAGAAAACCGAACCCGCCGCGCTGCCGCTCCAGATGGGTCCATGACCGCACCAGCCGCGAGCGCTGGTACGACAACGCCGCCAATTCGACCTGGAGCCGCCCCTCATGGGTCTGCGCACGTTCGCCGAAAATTTCGAGGATCAGGCCAGTGCGGTCGATAACCTTGGCCTGCCAGCGTCTTTCGAGGTTGCGCTGCTGCACCGGCGACAAAACGCCATCGACCACAACGAGCCCGATCTGATCGTCTTGTATCCATTCGCGGAGATTGTCGACGGTGCCGGTGCCGAAAAATGTGGCGGGCCGCGGGCGCGTGAGCCGAGCAATCTCGGCGCGCACGACATCAAGATGGATGGCGTGGGCCAGCCCCACCGCCTCTTCCAGACGCGCTTCGACCGATCGCCCCGAAGCTTCGCCATTGCCGTGGCCGGACGCCGATTTGGGCGCCGGATGCAGCACCAGCGCGCGGCCGGTCGCCGCGCCATCGGGTAACATGATCCCTTCCCGGCTCAGAGCTCGTCGCTCTCCCTGCCCGGCTCAAACAGCTGGATCGGCTGCGCCGGCATCACCGTCGAGATCGCATGCTTGTACACAAGCTGCGAATGCGCGTCGCGCCGCAGCAGCACGCAAAAGTTATCGAACCAGGTGATGATCCCTTGCAGCTTGACACCATTGACGAGAAACACGGTAACCGGAGTCTTATTCTTTCGTACGTGGTTCAGAAACACGTCCTGAACGTTTTGTGACTTCTCCGCAGACATGGGTTCCCCCATTCGCTTTTTGGAGCAGAGCCAAAACGGCTCAAGCCCGATCGGCATGTGGCGGGTTCGGGCCGCCGACGTGCCGAAACGAAGATGGGCCCGCGAGGGTAAATCACAAGCCCCGGATGTGTCTCAGCAGTGCCGCAGGCTCGGAAAATTGGAAGCGCGGGGCGCATCGCAGCATTTCTTCGGATGAAGGATCGCCGCCCAACAACACCGGCACGCAACCGGCATTCCCGGCGCACACCATGTCGACATCGGTGTCGCCGACGAACCAAACCCCCTGCCCCGCCGCTACTCCGCTCGGCGCGAGCGCGAGCCCGACCGGCGCCGGGTGGGGCTTGTCGGCAGTGGCGTCGCCGGCTCCGACCAACCGCCCGAAATGACGGGACCAGCCGAGCTGATCGGCTTCGCGGCGCAACAGGACGCCGGTCTTGTTGCTGACAACGCCGAGAAAAATCCCTTCCGCGGTAAGCGCCTCGAGCAGCTCCGCGCACCCAGGCAAGGCGGTGAGCCGTTCCAGATGTATCGCGCGAAAGCGATCGAGATAGATCCCCCTCGCCTCTTCCCAGCGCTCGCCAAAGTGCATTGGGAAACTCTCGCGCAGGCTGAGCCGCACGCGCGCCCGGGTGTCGGCGAGCGACCAGGCCGGCTTGTCCATCGCCGCCATGACATGGTTCAGCGCCTCGTGGATCACCGCCCAGCTGTCGACCAGCGTGTTGTCCCAATCGAACAGGATCGCCCGCGGGCGCGCAAGATCCGCATCGCGAGGAGCGCTCATGTTGCCAGCGTGTGCTGAAGGTAGAATTCGCGCAGCCGGCGGCTGAGCGGCCCGGGGGCACCGTCGCCGACCTTGTCACCGTCGATGCTGACGACCGGGAGCAATTCGGCTGTGGTGCTGGTCAAGAAGGCCTCGCGCGCCGCCTTTGCCTCGGCCACGGTAAACGGCCGCTCGACGACGCGGTGACGCGCGCGCGCGATGATATCGAACAGTGCGAGGCGGGTGACGCCGTTGAGGATCGCGCTGTCGGCCTGCCGAGTAACGACGGCCCCATGGGCGGTCACGATCCAGGCGTTGGTCGACGTGCCCTCGGTGACAAAGCCTTCGCGGTCGACCTGCCAAGCCTCATACGCGCCGGCTTCCCGCGCGCGCTGCTTGCCAAGCACGTTTGCGACCAGCGCCACCGACTTGATGTCGCAGCGCTGCCAACGGATGTCGGGTATCGTGATCACCGCAATGCCGTCGGTGGCGAGGCGCGTAGCGACTGCCCGACGGCATCGCGAGGTGACGACAAGGCACGGCTTTGCCGCCTTCGGGAAAGCGTGGTCGCGGGGTGCGGCGCCGCGGGTCACCTGCAAATAGAGGATGCCGTCGTCGACACCGTTGCGGCGGACAACCTCGCGCATGACGATTTTGAGCGCTGCCTGCGACATCGGCATGGCGATCTGGAGTTCGCCGAGCGAGCGGGCAAGCCGCGCCAGATGCGGCGCCTCGTCGACCAGATGCCCTTCGACCACCGCCAGCACCTCATAGACCCCGTCGGCGAATTGATAGCCGCGGTCCTCGATATGCACTCCCGCCGTGCGGTGCGGCAGATATTGGCCGTTTACATATGCGATACGCGACATCGGCAGTCACGTCCCGACCTTCAACGGACGATCGTTTCCGAACACGTCGAGCGATTTCAACTTTCGGTGCAGGGCCGAGCGCTCCATCCCGACAAAGGCCGCGGTGCGCGAAATATTGCCGCCAAAGCGGGTGACTTGAGCCAGCAGATACTCGCGCTCGAAGACCTCGCGCGCCTCGCGCAACGGCAGGGTCATGATCTCGCTGCCCTTGTCCCATCTGACCACGGTTGGCGCAATCGCCGTGATATCGTTCGGCAGCATGTCGGCGCGGATCGGCTCGCGGGCCTCGCCGGGCGCCATGATCAAGAGCCAATCGATGACATTGCGCAGCTGGCGTACATTGCCGGGCCAGGAATAGGCCCGCAACGCCGCCATCGCGTCCTCGCCGATCTCGCGCGGAGCCAGCCGCGCCGCTTCGGACGAGCGCGTCATAAAGTGCCGCGCCATAAGCGGGATGTCGTCGCGCCGATCGCGCAGAGGCGGCACCTTGATCGGCACGACGTTGAGCCGATAGAACAGATCCTCGCGGAATCGGCCGGCCCCGATCTCCCCGGCGAGGTCACGGTTGGACGACGCGACGACGCGAACGTCGACCTCGACGCGGCTCGACCCGCCGATGCGCTCGAAGGTCTGCTCCTGCAAGGCGCGAACGATCTTGCCCTGGGTTTCGAGCGGCATGTCGGCGACCTCGTCGAGAAACAAGGTGCCGCCGTGGGCGCGCTCGAAGGTGCCGATCTTGCGCGGCGCCCCGTCGATGCTGTACTCGGTGCCGAACAGCTCGATTTCGAGCCGCTCCGGCCGCATCGTGGCGCAGTTGACCGGAACGAACGGCCCCTTCGCACGCCGCGAACGCAGATGCAGGAGCCGCGCGACGACCTCTTTGCCGGCACCGGGCGGCCCGGTGATCATCACCCGGCTGCCGGTCGGCGCCGCTTTGTCGATCTGCTGGCGCAGCTGGTTGGCGAGCGGCGAGATCCCCACCAGGTCGATATCGCCACCGGCGCGCAGCTTGAGCTCCTCGTTTTCGAGACGCAGCTGGGCGGCCTCGATCGCGCGCTCGACGACCAGCAGCAGCCGATCCGATTTGAACGGCTTCTCGATAAAATCATAGGCGCCGATCTTGATCGCCTCGACCGCGGTTTCGATCGTGCCGTGCCCGCTGATCATGACCACCGGGACAGACGGCATCTCGGCGCGCAGCAATCTGAGGATCTCGATCCCGTCGAGGTGACCGCCTTGCAGCCATATGTCGAGGATGACGAGCGTCGGCTGCCGCGAATGGATCGCGGCCAGCGCCTGCTTGCTGTCGGCCGCTTCTCGTGTCGCGTAGCCCTCGTCCTTCAGCACCCCCGCGATCAGCATCCGGATGTCGGCCTCGTCGTCGACGATCAGAATGTCATGCGCCATGGCCGACTTCACTCAGCGCCGGTGCACGACCGACATCCTCCGGCCGCTTGGTCGCAGGGGCCTCGACCGTAAAGACGAGGCTAACCCTAGCCCCGTTTGGTTCGCCATCTTCCAGCATCAGCTCCCCCCCGTGATCCTCCATGATCTTCTTGACGATGGCGAGCCCCAGCCCCGTCCCCTTGGCGCGGGTCGTGACATAAGGCTCGGTCAGCCGTTCGCGGTTTTGGCTCGGCAGCCCCTTGCCGTTGTCCTCGACGATCACCGCTGCCTGGGTTGCCGCCGCAGTCACCAATACCCGAATATGCCCTGGCTCGCCGCCCCTGTCTCCGGCGGTTCGCGCATCGGTCGCCTCGATCGCGTTCTTGACGATATTGAAGACGGCTTGACCGACGAGCCGCGCGTCACAGCTCACCGCGACCGGGTAATCGGGAAAGATTGTCTCAAAGCCGATGTCGCGGTCGGCCGCGCGCTGCAGGAACACGGCCCGATGCACGATTTCGACCAAGTTCTCGGGCTTGAGTATCGGCGCGGGCATCCGGGCAAAGGCCGAAAATTCGTCGACCATGCGGCCGATGTCGCCGACATGGCGGATGATCGTATCGGTGCAGATCGTAAACGTCTCACGGTCCTGCCTGATCTCTTTCAGATAGCGCCGGTGCAGCCTCTCCGCGGCGAGCTGGATTGGAGTGAGCGGGTTTTTGATTTCATGGGCGATGCGGCGGGCAATGTCGGCCCACGCAGCCTTACGCTGCGCCGACAAGAGCTCAGTGATGTCGTCGAAAGTGACGACGAAGCCGCTGATCTCGCGCTCGTCATGCTCGGCCGCGATTCGCACCAGCAGGGTGCGGGTGCTGTTGCGGCGAACGAGCTGGACCTGCGACTGTGCCAACCGGGCCGGGCGGCGCTCGGCTTCGTCGAGCAGCCGCGCCATTTCGGGCACGACTTCGGCGAGATCCTGGCCAATCGACTGTTCGAGGTCGACCCCGAGCAGCGCTGAGGCTGAACGGTTGGGCAGATGGACGCGCCCTGCGCGGTCGAGCCCGATGACACCGGCCGAGACCCCGGTCAGGACGGTTTCGGTAAACCGGCGACGGTCGTCGAGCTGCCGGTTGGCCTCGCGCAATTCGCGCTGCTGGCTCTCGATCTGATTGGTCATTCGGTTGAAGGCACGGCTCAGCGAGGCCAGCTCGTCGTCCCGCTCGCCCTCGGGCACGCGGGTAGCGAGATCGCCGGCGCGCACCTGCTCGGCCGCTGTCGCCAGACGGCTGATCGGCACCGCGAGCTGGGTTGCGAAATGAATCCCGATCGCGACCGCCGCCACCAGGAATAGCATAGCCACCATTAGAAAAATCAGCGCAAAGGTGACCTGAAATCCCGATCTCTGATTTTCCGACCGCTCATATTGGGCCACGGCGCGCTGCGTTTCCTCCATGTAATTGAGCACTCGCGGCTCGATATAGCGCCCGACGTAAAGATAAACCGGACCGAACTGATCGAGCCGGACGAGTGCCCGCACGCGGTCGTCGCTGTCGTTGGTCACGATCGCGACATCGCCTTCGTCGGCGACGCGCATCGCACCATCCGGGACCGGCTGAAAACCGAGGGTAAAGGACAAGCTCGACCGCGCCAGCACATGGCCGGTGCGATCAAAGACCATGGCTTCGGTCAGCCCGCGCAGAGCCGCCTGCGCCGAAACCACCTGCTCGAGCCGTTGCGGGTCCAATTCCAGCTGCACCGCGTCGCGGTTGAGGTCGTTGGCCATCGCCAGCGCGTCGGCGCGAATCGCCTGCTGATGTTCGTGCAGATAAGCTTCAGCAACGGCGAGCGAATTGGAGATGGCTGTGCGCACCTTGTCGCTGAACCATGATTCGACGCCGTAGCTGAAGAACAGGTACGAGAATATCGCGACGATGATCGTCGGCGTCACCGCGATCAGGCTGAACAATGCGACGAGCCGGATTTGCAGCCGCGAGCCGGCGAGACCGCGCCGCCGCTCGGCCCAGACCTGCAGCAAGCGCTTAGCGATCAGCGCGCCGAGTGCAAGCAGTAGCACGAGGTCGAGATTGAGCAGCGTGAGGACGGCGTTGGGCTGGGTGCCGAACGGCGGCGCCCCGGTCAGCGCCAAATAGGTCGCCGCTCCGGAGGCCAATGCCGCGATCGCCAGCCCGATCGCCAGCTTGTGCCGCAGACCGATTCGGCCGGCCCACATCCGAACCCGCCGCATCGGTTTCATGCGCAACCCCTAACGCAGAGCGTCCTACCCTCCCCCGGCGGCTCGCGCCGCTTGTGACGGCCCCCGGCGCTCCGCGCTGTGCGCCGGGGCCTAACGGTGCTCGGCAATTCGGCAACGGCTGTGCTATTTTAGCCCGCGGACGACAGGGATGTCCAACTCGCGGATTTTCTTGCGCAGGGTGTTGCGGTTGAGGCCCAGCAGATGGGCCGCCCTGATCTGGTTGCCGCGTGTGGCGCCGAGGGTCAGTACGATCAGCGGGCGCTCGACCTCACGCAATATCCGATCATAGAGACCGGCCGCCGGCAGCCCGCCCTTATGGGCGGCAAAATAGCCCCTGATGTGGCGTTCGACCGCACCCGCGAGCCCCTCGCCTGCCGGGGTCTCGACCGTCTCGGCTGCACCCCGCGCCTCGCCGAGCTCGGCGTCGATGATCGAGACCCCGATGACCTCCTGCGAATAGAGCGCCGCCAGGCGGCGAATGAGATTTTCGAGCTCGCGCACGTTTCCGGGCCAGCGGTAAGCGCGCAACCGTTCCATCGCGGGCTCGTCGAGCCGCTTCGTCGGCAGCCCCTCGCGCACCGCCAGCGTCGAGAAATGGCGCACCAACGCCGGAATGTCCGCACTGCGTTCTCGAAGCGGCGGCAGCCGGAGCGGCGCGACGTTCAGGCGGTAGAACAAGTCTTCGCGAAAAAGGCCTTGCCGGATCAGGCTGCGCAGATCGTGATGGGTAGCGGCGATGACGCGAACGTCGGCACGGATCGGCAGGCGGCCGCCGACCGCGGTGAATTCGCCTTCCTGGAGCACACGCAGCAACCGGGTCTGCGCCTCGAGCGGCATGTCGCCGATCTCGTCGAGAAACAGGGTCCCGCCCTGGGCCTGCTCAAAGCGCCCCATGCTGCGCGTGGTGGCGCCGGTGAAGGCACCTTTTTCGTGG
>DATKHX010000038.1:0-23004 GCA_035510075.1 Allostellaceae bacterium | reverse complement strand
GCCAACGCCATGATCGAACGGGTCGACCTTGCCGCGGCGCGCGCGGCGCCGGGCGTTCTCGGCGTCTTCACCGAGACCGATCTCGCCGCCGACGGCATCGGCCCGCTGCCCTGCGTCGCCCAGGTCGCGACGGTCGACCCGCTGATCGTGCCGGCGCGCTATGCGCTGGCGCGCGGCCGGGTTCGGCATGTCGGTGATCCGGTCGCCTTCGTCGTCGCCGAGAGCCGCGACCGGGCGCGCGACGCGGCCGAGCTGATCGAAGTCGACTACCGTCCTCTCGACGCCGTTACCGACGCGTCCGCAGCCTTACGGGCGGGCGCACCCCGGGTTTGGGACGAAGCGCCCGGCAATTTGTGCTTTCGCTTTCAGCGCGGCGACAAATCCGCGACCGAGGCCGCCTTCGCCCTGGCCGCGCATGTCGTCGAGATCGCGCTCGTCAACAACCGGGTCGTGCCGACCCCGATCGAGCCGCGCGCCGCGATCGGGCGCTACGACGCCGACGCCGATGTTATACGCCTGCTGTTGACCGGCCAAGGCGTCCACGGCATCCGCAGCCAGCTCGCACGCTCGGTGTTTCACCTGCCCGACGAGCGCATCCAACTGACGGCGCCCGATGTCGGCGGCGGCTTTGGCATGAAAAATTTTCTTTATCCCGAATGGGTGCTGGTGCTGTGGGCAGCGAAAAGGCTCGGCCGCCCGGTGCGCTGGGTCGCCGAGCGTGGCGAAGAGTTCGTCAGCGCCGCACAAGGCCGCGACAACCACACGCAGGCGCGTCTGGCGCTCGATGCCGACGGCCGGTTTCTGGCGCTCGACGTGGCGACCGTGGCCAATCTCGGCGCCTATTTGTCGTCGAACGGGCCGGGCAGCTCGACCAATTCGACGGCGACGGCGATGGGCGGGGGCTATGCGATCCCGGCGATGTTCATGGACGTGCGCGGCGCTTTTACCAACACGGTGCCGATCGACGCCTATCGCGGCGCCGGCAAGCCCGAGGCCAACTACCTGATCGAGCGGCTCGTCGACAGCGCCGCCCGCCGGCTCGGGGTCGATCCAGTCGGTCTGCGCGGGCGCAACCTGATCGACAAATTCCCCTATCGCAGCGCGCTCGGCATGACCGTCGATAGCGGCCGCTTCGCCGCCAATCTCGACGACGCGGCGGCGCTCGGCGCGGGTTTTGCCGAACGCCGACGGGCTTCAGCGGAGCGCGGCAGGCTGCGCGGTTTAGGCTTCGGCTGCTTTCTCGAGACAGCGCGCGGCGCCCCGAACGAGGGTGCGGAAATCCGCTTCGAGCCCGATGGCAAGGTGGCGCTGATCCTCGGCACACAATCGAACGGGCAAGGGCACGAAACCAGCTACCCGCAGATCGCCGCCGCGCTGCTCGGGTTGCCGCTCGACAGTTTCCGCTATGTCCAGGCCGACACCCAGCTGGTGCGCGAAGGTGCCGGGCATGGCGGGGCGCGATCGATGCATCTCGGCGGCAGCGCCCTCGTCAAGGCAGCGCAAGCAGTCATCGAAAAAGGCCGCGCGATCGCGGCCGGGTTGTTGCAGGCCGGCATTGCCGAAATCGGCTTCTCCGCCGGCCGCTTCACCATGCAGGGAAGCGAACGCGCGATCGACCTGTTGTCGGTCGCCCGCGCCGCGACCGATCCAGCCAATTTGCCGGAAGGCATGGCCCCCGGTCTGGACAGCCATGTCTTCAACCTTTGCGACGCGGTCACTTTTCCCAACGGCTGTCATCTCGCAGAAGTCGAGATCGATCCCGAAACCGGCGCCATCACTCTCGAACGGTATGTCGCGGTCGACGATTACGGCCGACTGATCAATCCGCTGCTGACCACGGGCCAGGTTCAGGGCGGGGTCGCGCAAGGCATCGGCCAGGCACTCCTCGAGCACACGGTCTACGATCCGCAGTCGGGCCAGCTGGCGAGCGGCTCGCTGTTGGATTACGCATTGCCGCGCGCCGACGATCTGCCGCCGCTCGACATCATCCTCAACGAGGTGCCGACCGCCGCTAACCCGCTCGGGGTCAAAGGCTCGGGCCAGGCCGGCGCCATCGCCGCCCCGCAAACGATCGTCAATGCCATACTCGACGCGCTCACTCCGCTCGGGGTCGAGCACATCGACATGCCCGCCACTCCCGAGCAGGTGTGGCGGGCGATCTGCGCCGCGGCAACTGCGGGCTGATCAAACGCCGGCTCCTTCGGATCAGCAGCGATCCCTCCGTCCATGTCGGGCACCTCAGTGCTCAAGTATTTTCCATTGCGAGAACCCCGATATATCTTTCGTCAGGCAAAGTGCGGCATGACATCCGAGCCCGTTCGCGGATCATGGCGCGTTCGAACCCAGCGAAGGCCCCGACCGTCTGCATCGTCATCCGCCCTGCCGGGATCGTGTCGCTGATGGAGCGGAACCCGCACCCGCGCTGCCGATCCGCCGCTGCGCGTCATGAAAGTCCGGCAAGCTGGTGTTTAGCCGACACGCTTTGCTGTTAATGACGCGGGATACTTCCATCTCTTCGTGTTCGACAAGAGCTAAGAAACACACGAAGGGAAGGTCAATGTCGAGATCATCGAGATAGCCGGGCCGATGCGGGCAATCGACCTGCGCGAACAGTTTGCCGGCCGCGGGGTCAGTTCCAGCGTGGCCGTGCCGTCGGGTTCGGCGGCGGGACCCGCGATCGGATTTGCCGAGCTTGCAAAGTCGGGCCGGCCGCGGGAGAACGGACGAGGGACGCTCAGCCTCGAACCAAGGGGTCGTCGTGTCGCATCAGCATGAACATCCGGCCGACAGCGAGAGGCCGGCACCCAATAATCCTAGTGGCCATCATTGCGGCAATCTGTTCGGCTGCGGCGACGAGAACGGCACCGGAATCCTGCGCGAGGACATCACGGACGGGGCCTTCGACCGCGCGCCGCCGATCGGCTGTCGCATCGCGACGAAATCGACCAGCAGCACTTCGACGGCTACTTGTCCGCGCGCGGCCGCCGGCGGCGCCAGTTGTTGCGGGCGAGCAGCTTTATGGGGGCGCTCTCCGCGGTCGGGCCGTGGTTCGACCGGCTCGCCCATGCCGCAGGCGGCGACGGCCCCTCCCCCGGCAACGGCCCCGCTTCCGGCACGGGCGGCGACAGCGCCGGCTCGTCCGGCAGCGGCCACGGCGCCGACGGCCGCATTCATGTCGTCCCGTCGACCAAGGAGACCGTGCGCCTCGGCGTCTTCGACGCAACCCTGCCGCCGGTCGTGACGATCGACTCGGGAGACTTTGTCAGCTTTCCCGAGACCTGGTCCCATTTTCTCAACGAAATGCAGCCGGGCGTGCCGATAGAGCGCCTCGCGGCCCTACGGGTTGGCAATCCCGGCCGCGGCCCGCATTCGATCATCGGCCCGATCGCGGTCAAGGACGCAATGCCCGGCGACGTCGTCGAGATCCGCTATCGCCGCCTGCGCCCGGTCGAGTGGGGCGCGGTGTTCAACAACCCGGCCGCGCTCGGCACCGGCCTCTTGCCAAAGGAATTTCCGCAGGGCCAGGTCAAATATGTCGAGCTCGATCTGAAGCGGATGCAGGGCCGGTTCGCGCCCGGCATCAACGTCCCGCTCTCCCCGTTCCAGGGGACATTGGGTGTCGCCCCGCCGGACGGGTTTTTCCCGCCGCTCAGCCCCGGCGTCACCAGCTCGGTGCCGCCCGGCCCGCATGGCGGCAATCTCGACCTCAAGGAATTGACCGAAGGCTCGGTTCTGTATCTGCCGGTGTGGAAACCGGGCGCTCTGATCTACACCGGCGATTCGCATGCCGTGCAGGGCGACGGCGAGATCAGCCTGACCGCGCTCGAGACCCGCATGCGCGAGGTGCTGATCCAGGTGGTCCTGCACAAGCAAAAGAACTTCCAATGGCCGGTGGCCGAGACCGCGACGCATTGGATTACCGTCGGGCTCGACAAAGATCTGAACGCCGCGATGACCTTGGCGGCGCGCAATGCGATCGACTTTCTGGCGACACGCGCCAACCTGACGCCGCTCGACGCCTATGCGCTCGCCAGCGTCGCGGTCAGCTTTCGCGTGACCCAGGTCGTCGACATCGTGCGCGGGGTCCATGCGATGATCCCGAAAGCCCTGTTTTCCGGCGAATTGCGCCGGCAGATCGCGGTGGTTTAGCCCGCAGTCGAAAACCGTTGGCTTGGGAGGACCCGTCGATGAGGCTCGAAAACAAAATTGCGCTGATCACCGGCGCCGCGTCCGGCATGGGCGCCAGCATGGCGCGGATCTTTGCCGGCGAGGGCGCGAAAGTCATCGTCGCCGACATGCTGGAAGAGGAGGGCAAGGCAATCGTCGCCGACATCACGCGAGCCAATGGCGCTGCGATGTTCCAGCGGCTCGACGTGTCGAGCGAGGCCGAGTGGCAGGCGGCTGTCGATGCGGCACTCGCCGCCTATGGCAGGCTGGACATCCTCGTCAACGACGCCGGGCTCTCCGGCAGCGCGGTCGCGGATTTGTTCGACACCGCGGCGTGGGACAGGCTTATGGCGGTCAACGCGCGCGGCGTCTTTCTCGGCATGAAATTCGCCGTCCCGATCATGAAGACGCAGGGTGGCGGCGCCATCGTCAACGTCTCGTCGATCTCCGGCATCACCGGCCAGCACGGCGTCCATGTCGGCTACAACGCCTCCAAGGGTGCGGTGCGCACCCTGACCAAGGCCGCGGCGGTGCAGCACGGCGCCGACAACATCCGGGTCAATTCGGTGCATCCCGGGCTGATGCCGCCGATGCGCTCGTCGGGGCGCACCGCCGATCGCGAGGTTCGCGCCAAAATGCTCCGTCAGGTGCCGATGGGCCGCACCAGGCGGGTCGAGGAGGTCGCCAATGCCGTCCTGTTCCTGGCCTCGGACGAAGCCTCCTACATCACCGGCGCCGAGTTGTGGGTCGACGGCGGCTATCTCGCCAATTGAGATTGCCGAATTCCCGCGACCCTGAACTGTCGGCTCGCTCAGCTGGCGACGCGGTCCGCGAGCGGCTCGGCGGCCGGGTCGGCAGCGGTGGCGGATCGTTCGGCCGCCGCTTCCTCCTGCAGCATCAGATTGTCCTTGACGCTGCCGAGGGCCGCGATCATCGCATCGCGCGTCGCCGAGCCGAGCCCGGCGAATGCTTCCTCGCGGATCGTCATATTGATTTCGAGGATGCGCTCGACGACCGGCCGCGCCGCCGGCTGCAGCCACAAGGTGCGCACCCGCCGGTCGGTCGGATGGGCGCGGCGCTCGACCAGCCCTTCCTCGTGCAATTTGTCGAGCATGCGCACCAATGCTATCGGCTCGATATCGAGCCACACCGCAACCTCGGCCTGACTGACGCCCTCGCTGCGGGCAATGTGCAGCAGAACTGCTGCCTGGCGTCGGGTGATCGGCAGCCCGGTGTGCCGCGCCGCCCGCTCAAAGCGCCGCTTGACCAGCCGCGACACGTCGTGAACGAGAAAGCCGAAACTGCGATCCGCCGCCGGAAACGCGTCGGTCTCGACGCGTTCGGTCGCCACATGGTTGCGGGTCATCGTTGTCACCCCGCGCCCTGTCGCTCTCGCGCGAGCACTGGCCTCGCCTCGCCCGACAGCGCGTCCGCGACGCGCGACGGACGGTAGGGACGGCCGATCCAGCGGGCGAAGCGGTCGAGATAGAGATAGATGACTGGGGTCGTGTACAGGGTCAGCCATTGCGAGATCAACAACCCGCCGATGATCGCGACGCCGAGCGGCTGCCGCAGTTCCGCGCCGCCGCCATGGCCAAAAGCGATCGGCATCGCGCCAAACAGCGCAGCAAACGTCGTCATCATGATCGGCCGGAAGCGCAGCAGGCAGGCCTGGTGGATCGCGTCGCGCGGGCTCTTGCCTTCCAACCGCTCCGCCTGCAGCGCAAAGTCGATCATCATGATTGCGTTCTTTTTGACGATACCGATCAGTAGAATGATACCGACGATCGCGATGACCGAAAGCTCGTAATGCAGCAGCATCAGCATCAACAGCGCGCCGACCCCCGCTGAGGGCAATGCCGACAAGATCGTGATCGGGTGGATGTAGCTCTCGTAGAGAATCCCCAGGACAATATAAACGACGAGGATCGCCGCCGCGACCAAGAGCGGCATCGACGATAGCGAGGCCTGGAAAGCCTGTGCGGTGCCCTGGAACGAGACGTTCAGCGTCGGCGGCACGTGCAACCGTTCGGTCATCGCTTGAATCGCGTCGACCGCCTGACCAAGTGCCACGCCCGGAGCCAGATTGAACGACAGCGTCACCGCCGGGAAGATACCCTGGTGGCTGATGAGCAGCGGTTCGGCCTTGCGCGTGAAGTGGGCGAAGCTGCTCAGCGGCACTTGCGCGCCGTTTGGTCCGGGAACATAGATTTTCGAAAGCAGGTTCGGGTCGTGCTGGAACTGCGGCTGTACTTCGAGCACGACCTTATATTGGTTGGTCGCGGTATAGATCGTCGCGACTTGCCGTTGGCCGAAGGCGTCGTAAAGTGTCTGGTCGATCTGGCTCATCGACAGCCCGAGGCGGTAGGCGGTGTCGCGATCAATCTCGATCGCCAAGTGCGCCGCGGCGATCTGCTGATCGGTCGCGACTTGCTGCAGTTCGGGCAGCTTTTTCATCTCCTGTTCAAGTATCGGCGCCCAGTGGTCGAGTTCATCGCTGCTGGTGTCAGTCAGCGTGTACTGGTATTGAGTGCGCGACAGGCGCCCGCCGACCGTGATGTTTTGCGGCACCTGCATGAAGAATTTGGCGCCTTCGATGCCTGCGACACTCTTGCGCAAGCGCTGGATGATCTGCTCCGCGTTGGCTTCGCGTTCGTCATAGGGCTTCAAACCCCAAAAGATGCGCGCGGTGTTCTCGGCGGGGTTGTAGGGTGTTGCGCCATCGTAGGAGAACACGCCCTCGACGCCGGGATCGTGCCTGACGATATCGACGACCTGGCGCCGGATCTCGTCGGTCTTGATCATCGAAGCGTCTTCGCGGACATCAAGCTCGCCAAAGATGAACCCGGTGTCTTGCTGCGGAAAAAAACCTTTCGGGATAACGACGTAGAGATAGCCGGTCGCGACCATCAGCGAGAGCGTCGCCATCAGCGCCGCGAACTGGTGGCGGAAGATAAAGTTGAGCCCGCGGTCATAGCGCCGCAGCACCGCCTGAAAGGCGCGCTCGGCGCCGCGGTTGAAGCGACCCTTGGGATGCAGCCCTTCCTGCTTCAGAAACAGCGAGCACAAGACAGGCGTCAGGGTCAACGACACGATCGCCGACGCCATCACCGCGACCGCTACGGTGACGGCGAACTCGCGGAACAGCCGGCCGATGATGCCGCCCATAAAGAACAATGGGATGAACACTGCGATCAGCGAAATGGTGATCGAAATGATCGTAAAGCCGATCTGTCCGGCGCCCTTCAACGCCGCGTCGAACGGGCGCATTCCCTGCTCGATGTAGCGCACGATGTTCTCGATCATCACGATTGCATCGTCGACGATAAAGCCGACCGAGATGGTCAGCGCCATCAACGAGATGTTGTCGAGGCTGTAGCCGGCGACGTACATGACGCCAAAGGTGGCGACCAGCGACAATGGCACCGCCAGGCTCGGGATCACGGTCGCCCATAAGGTTCGCAAAAACAGGAAGATCACGACGACCACAAGACTGATCGTCAGCATCATCGTGAGCTGCACGTCGCGGATCGAAGCGCGCGTCGTCTGCGACCGGTCCGACATCAGGTCGACGCGCACCGCCGGTGGCAGCGATTGCTCGAGCTTCGGCATCAACGCTTCGATATCGTCCACAACGGCGATCGTATTGGCGCCGGGCGCTTTCTCGATCGCGATACCCTCCGCCGGCTGGTCGCCGAACCACGAGCGGAGCCGCGTGTTCTGCACCGAGTTGATGACGTCGCCGACATCCTTGATCCGCACCGGCGCGCCATTTTTGTAGGCGATGATGACGTTGCCGTACTGCGCGGCATTGAACAGCTGGTCATTCGTATCGAGCGCGATCGCCTGATGCGCGCCCTCGATCTCGCCCTTCGGCTGGTTAACCGTTGCGTTGACCAGGGCGTTACGCACGTCCTCGAGGCCGATCCCCTTGGCCGCGAGCGATGCCGGGTTGATCTGGGCGCGGGCGGCGTACGGCATCGAGCCAAAGACGAAGACCTGCCCGACGCCAGGCTCGGTCGACAGCCGTTCGGCGATGACGTTGTTGGCGTAATCATCCACCGTGTAGGGCGGGAGAGCGTCGGAGTGCACGGCGTAGATCAGGATGGCAAAGTCCGCCGGGTTGACCTTGCGATAGGTCGGCGGGCTCGGCAGATCCTTCGGCAACAGGCCGCTCGCCGCATTGATCGCCTGCTGCACGTCCGACGCCGCCGCGTCGATGTTGCGCGACAGGTCGAACTGCAAGGTGATCGAGGTGACGCCGACGCCGCTCCACGACGTCATCTGGCTCAGCGCCGGGATCGAGGTGAACTGCTGTTCGAGCGGGGTCGCGACCGCCGAAGCCATCGTGCTTGGATTGGCGCCGGGGTATTGCGCGCTCACGCTGATCGTCGGGAAATCGACATTGGGCACCGCCGCCACCGGCAGCAGGTTGTAGGCGCCGATGCCAAACACCAGCACCCCCAACATCAGCAGCGAGGTGGCGATCGGCCGCCGGATAAATGGTTCGGAAATGCTCATCCGCACTTACTCGCAATCACACGGTTCGATCGGGCCGAACAGCGAGGATCCCGCTGCCCGGCAGCGGGAGGGAACGGATCATCGCGCTCACTCAGCCCCCTGACGCTCTCGCACCAGCACCGGCCGGCCTTCGCCCGACAGCGCTTCTGCGACGCGCGACGGCCGGTAGGGGCGGCCAATCCAGCGGGCGAAGCGTTCGAGGTAGAGATAGATGATCGGCGTCGTGTAAAGGGTCAGCCATTGCGAGACCGCGAGGCCGCCGACGATCGCGATACCGAGCGGCCGGCGCAATTCGGAGCCGGCGCCCTGTCCGAGGGCGATCGGCAATCCGCCGAACAATGCCGCAAACGTCGTCATCATGATCGGCCGGAAGCGCAAGAGGCAGGCCTGGTGGATCGCCTCGCGCGGGCTCTTGCCCTCGATCCGCTCCGCCTGCAGGGCAAAGTCGATCATCATGATCGCATTCTTTTTGACGATACCGATCAGCAGGATGACGCCGATCATTGCGATCACGCTCAGATCGTAGTGCAGCAGCATCAGCGCCAGCAGCGCGCCGACACCCGCCGACGGCAATGCCGACAGGATCGTGATCGGGTGGATGTAGCTCTCGTAAAGCACGCCGAGCACGATGTAGACGACGAGGATGGCGGCTGCGACGAGAAGCGGCGTCGAGGACAGCGACGCTTTGAAGGCCTGCGCGGTGCCCTGGAACGAGCCGTCGAGCGTTCCCGGCACGCGCAGCTGTGCGTCGAGCGCCTGGATCTTGTCGACCGCCTGGCCGAGCGACACGCCCGGCGCCAGATTGAACGACAAGGTCACGGCAGGGAACTGGCCCTGGTGGTTGACCGAGAGCGATTCGACCTTCGAGGCGAAACGAGCGAACGCACTCACCGGGATCTGCGCGCCGTTCGGCCCATTGATAAAGATCTTCGATAGTGCCGTCGGGGTGTCCTGAAAGTCGGGCTGGACCTCGAGGATGACCTTGTATTGGCTGGTCGACGTATACATCGTCGCGACCTGCCGCTGGCCAAAGGCGTCGTAAAGCGTCTGGTCGATCAGCGACGGCGAGATCCCCATCCTCGATGCGGCATCGCGGTCGATCTCGATGGCGATGTGCGGCGCGGCGACCTGCTGATCGGACGCGACGTCCTGCAGCTCGCGCAGTTTCCTCATCGCCTGTTCGAGGATCGGCGCCCAGTGATTGAGCTCCTCCTGGTCCGTGTCGGTCAGCGTGTATTGATAGAGGGTGCGGCTGAGGCGGCCGCCGACGCTGATGTCCTGCCCCGACTGCATGTAGAACTTGACCCCGCCGACGGCGGCGACTTTCGGCCGCAGACGCTGAATGATCTGGCTGGAGGTCGAGGCACGCTGGTCGTGCGGCTTCAGCTGGATGAACACCCGCGCAGTATTCTCGGTGGGGTTGTAGGCAGTGGCGCCGGTAAACGAGAAAACCCCGGAAACGTCGGGGTCCCGGCGGACGACGTCGACGATCTCTTGGGTGAGCTTGGCCATCGCGAGATAGGAAATATCCTCGCGCGCATCGGCCTGGCCAAAGATGAAGCCGGTGTCTTGCTCGGGGAAAAAGCCCTTCGGGATCGTCACATAGAGATAGCCGGTCAGGACGATCAGCGCCAAGGTCGACAGCAGCGCGGAAAATTGGTGGCGGAAGACAAAGCCGAGCCCGCGATCGTAGGCGCGCAGCATCAAATTGAAGCCGCTCTCCAGCGCCCGATTGAACCGGCCCGCCGGGTGCATTCCCTGCTCCTTGAGAAAGAGCGAGCACAAGACCGGCGTCAAGGTCAGCGAAATCGCCGCCGAGGCCACCACCGCCACCGACACGGTGACGGCGAACTCGCGGAAGAGGCGACCGATGATGCCGCCCATGAACAAAAGCGGGATGAACACCGCGATCAGCGAAAAGGTGATCGAGATGATCGTGAACCCGATCTGGCCGGCGCCTTTCAATGCGGCCTCCAGCGGCCGCATGCCCTGCTCGAGGTAGCGAACGATGTTTTCGATCATGACGACCGCGTCGTCGACGATAAAGCCGACCGAGATCGTCAGCGCCATCAGCGAGATGTTGTCGAGGCTGTAGCCCACCGCATACATGACGGCAAATGTTGCGAGCAGCGACAGCGGCACCGCGAGGCTCGGGATGATCGTCGCCCACAATGTCCGCAAGAACAGAAAGATGACCAGGATGACAAGGGCGATCGTCACCATCATCGTAAACTGCACATCGTGCACCGCGGCGCGGACGACGAGCGAGCGGTCCGACACGAGATCGACATGGACCGACGGCGGGAACGACTCCATGATCCGTGGGACCATCGTCTTGATCGTGTCGACCAGCTGGATCGTGTTAGCGCCGGCCTGGCGCTGGATCGCCAGACCCTCGGCCTTGGTATCGAAATACCAAGCGCCGGTGCGCGCGTTCTGAACCGAATCGATCGCTTTGCCGACATCCCTGACGCGAACCGGCGCGCCGTTGCGGTACGCGATGATGACGTTGTCGTAGGCGGCCGCGTTGAACAGCTGGTCGTTGGTATCGAGCGTGTAGGTCTGATGCGCGCCTTCGAGGTTGCCCTTGGGCCGGTCGAGCGTGGTCGCGGTCAGCGCGTTGCGCACGTCCTCGAATCCGAGGCCGCGGGAAGCCAGCGCACCGGGATTGATCTGCACATGCGCGGCATAGGGCTGCTGGCCGAAAATCCGAGCCTCGGAGACGCCGGGCACGGTCGACAGCTTTTGCGCCAAGATCGTGTAGGCGTAGTCATCGACCTTGTAGATCGGCAGCGCATCGGAGTGGACGGCGTAAATCAAGATCGGTCGGTCGGCCGGATTGGTCTTTCGGTAGGTCGGCGGGGTTGGCAGGTCGGTCGGCAACAGACCGCTGGCGGCGTTGATCGCGGTCTGAACGTCCTGGGCGGCGCCGTCGATGTTGCGCGAAAGCTCGAATTGCAGGGTGATCGACAACGACCCGGTACCGCTCGTCGAGGTCATCTGGTCGAGCGAAGGGATCGCGGCGAATTGCTGCTCGAGCGGGGTTGCGATCGCCGAGGCCATGGTGCCGGGGCTGGCGCCCGGATAGTTGACCGAGACCACGATCGTGGGGAAGTCGACGTTCGGCAGCGCCGCCACCGGCAGCAGGCCGTAAGCGCCGATCCCGAACACCAGGACGCCCAGCATCAACAGCGAGGTCGCGATCGGCCGGCGGATAAAGGGCTCCGAAATGCTCATCGGCGATTACCTGAAAATTTCGCTCGAGGGTCGAACCGACCGCCAGCCGTAGGTGCCGCCAACCAGGATCAACCGGCTGCGCCCGGGGTGCGGGGGCTCAACAGCTTGACGCGGGCACCCTCGGTCAGCCGGTACTGGCCATCGACCACCACCCGTTCGCCGGGCGTCAGGCCTTTGGTGACGACGGCGATATCGTCCTGCACCGAGGCGACTTGGACGGCGCGCCGCTCGACCGTGTCGTCGGGCTTGATGACATAGGCATAGTGCCCGTTCGGCCCGTCCTCGACGGTCTGCGAGGGCACCGTCGCCACTCGGGGGAGCACTTTGAGAACCACCCGCACGCTGACGAATTCGCCGGGCCACAGGCGTTCGTCCAGGTTATCGAAGCGCGCCTTCAGGTGGATCGTGCCGGTGGCTTGATCGATCGAATTGTCAATCAACGTCAGCTTGCCCTCGGAGAGCTGCTTGGTGCCGTCACCGGTGTAGGCGCGCACGACGAGCGGCGCCTTTTGCTGGTACTCGCGCAGTTCGTCGAGGGTCTCCTGCGGCAACGTAAAGCTGACGAAGATCGGCTTGAGCTCAGTGATCGAAACCAACGCGGTATTGTCGTTGGCGTGGACGAGGTTGCCCTTGTCGACGAGGCGCGCGCCCAGCCGCCCGTCGATCGGCGATCGGATGTCGGCGTAGCCGAGATTGAGCTGGGCATTGTCGATCTGCGCCTGGTCGCCCTTGATTGCGGCCTGCAGCTGGGCAACCAGCGCGGTCTGGTTGTCATAGCTCTGCCGGGTCTGGTAGCCCGTGCCGAGGAGCTTTGAATAGCGCTCGAGATCGAGCTTGGCGCCGGCCAGTTGGGCCTCGTCCTTTTGCTTGGCCGCTTGGGCCTGCTCCAGAGCCGCCTGGTAGGGCCGCGGATCGACCTGAAACAGCGGCTCGCCTTCCTTGACCTCCTGGCCTTCCCTGAAATCGACTTTGACGATCTGGCCGTCGACCCTGGTCTTTACCGAGACCATGTTGTAGGCCTGAACCGTGCCGATCCCGTTGAGCAACACCGGGACGTCGCGCGCGACGACGGTTCCGGCCGTGACCGGAATGCTCGGCGCCGGGGTCTGCGCTGTCGCCTGCGGCCCGTTGCCGCCCAAATTGTGCCACCAAACCACCAACGCCACGGCCACCACCAGGATGAAGGCGACCGCGCCGATCCCACGCCTCACCATGCCGATGGACTCCCTTGAGTATTAAAGTTAACTGATATTTATCATAGACAAAGCCTATAGGTTCGGCGGTCTCCTGTCCACCCGAACCTCGCTCGAAATGCTACGCGCGAAACGCCGCAGGCGTGCCCAGGCTACCGGGCCGGCGCGGGGATCTACGGTGCTGGGATCTCGATCGGAGCGCAGTTGGTGCGCCCCGACATCAGGCAATCTTCGAGCTTCGACTCCTTGCCGAGGTCGCGCACCAGCACAACGCCGGCAATCGCCAGCGACAGCACGACGGCCAACCCCATCAGCGCCGCCGTTCGTCGGTCGTCGCTGTCATGATCGTCGTCGTCATATCGATTGCGCATCGGCCCGCAAGACCGGAGCTGTCAAACCGCGCCCGCCTTCGTGGCGAAGGTCGCGTACGCACGCCCGCGGGTTGTCGGTTCACGCGATCGACCGGCCGCCGGCCCCGATATCGATACACCAGAACCCGACGGCCGACAATGGCGAGGAGATGGACAAAAGAGGGCCGAATTGTCGGGTGCCAGCTCGGGCGAGACGAAATTCGACCGGCCCCCGCACCACGCCGCGCCGCCGCGATCCTCGGGCCGATTGGCGCCGCTCACGCTAGCCGCCGCGCGCCCCAGCGCGGTCGAGCGCCTGCTCCACCGCGCCGGGGCTCAACAGCTCGGGCAGCAGCTCGCCCTGCGGCCGGCCAGGGCCGTAGACCGCGTTGAACGGGATGCCGTAGCGGCCAAAGCTTTCGAGATAGCGCGTCAAATCCGGATTGGGCCGGGTCCAATCGCCGCGCATCGCCACGACATCCGGCCCGAACAGCCGGCCGGCCACGGGGTTGCGGTCGAGCACCGCCGCTTCATTGACCTTGCAGGTCAGGCACCAGGCCGCGGTCACATCGACAAAGACGATCTTGCCCTCGGCGACGAGCGGCTGGATCTCGTCCGGCTCGAAGGGTCGCCAGTGCCCGGCCGTCGCCGTTGCGCTCGGCGCCTCGACGCCGGCGAAAGCGGGCCACAGCACCGCCGCCGCGACCAGCGCTGCCGCGGTCGCACTGGTCAGCCGCGCCGCGCCGGCCGGGATGACGTGCCGGCTCTTCAGCGCCAACAGCACGAGCATCGCCGTCAACGCCGCGGCTGCCGCGAGCGCCACCCGTGCGCCCGACAGCACCGCCAATACGAACAGCAACCACAGCGCCGTCCCGGCCAGCACCACCCCGAGCCCGAGGCGCAGCCCGTTCATCCATCGCCCCGGCCTCGGCAACAGGCGCACGAGCCGCGGGAACGCGGCGACCGCCAAATACGGCGCCGCCATCCCGAGCCCGAGGGCCGCGAACACGATCGCGATCTCGGCCGGCCCTTGCGCCAGCGCGAAGCCGACTGCGGTGCCGACAAACGGCGCCGAGCACGGGGTGGCGAGCAAGGTCGCAAAGGCGCCGGTCAGGAAGGCCTCGGCATCGGGCGTCTGCGCGCGAATGTCCGCCGCCGCCTCATAGGCAAAACGCGGCAGCAGGATCGGCAGCCATCCCCAGAGGCTCGCCGCGAACAATGCCGTCACCGCTGCCATTGCCGCGATGAACCACGGCCACTGGAACTGGATGCCCCAGCCGATCGCCGCCCCCGACGCCCTCATCCCGATCAGCGCCGCGGCGATTAGCGCGAACGAGGCGAGCACGCCCAACGCCGTCACCGCCAGCCCGCGCCGCACCCGCCGCCGCTCGGCCCCGGCATGGCTCGCCACCGACAGCAGTTTCAGCGACAGCACCGGCAGCACGCAGGGCATCGCGTTCAGTACCAGGCCGCCGAGCAAGGCGACGACAAGGATCGGCAACAGCCGCTCGGCGGCTCCGGCGGGCGCGCCGGGCTGCGGCGTCGCGATGAATTCGGCCGCCCGCGCGCCGTCGACCAAGGTCAGGGTCAGCTTCTTGCCGGCAATGCCGGCGGCATCCGCATCCCGGATCGGCACGATCAGCCGTGCCAGATGGCCGGATTGCGACAGCGCCGCCTCGGGCCGGCCGGGCGAACCCTTGTCGGGTCCCTCGACGAACAGGTCCGGAGACTCGAAGGCCGCGCCGCGGCTGCGTAGTTGAACCACGAGCGCCGTATCCGCGCCCTTGCCGAACGCGTTCGCCGAAACGAGGTCGATCCCGGCCGCGGCGAGCGGTTGCGGGACCCTGGCGCGGGCGGCGGCGATCAGCCCCGCTTCCGCCGAGGGCGCCGCCGGGCCAGCCGGCAGCCGCAGGTCGAGCTTGCTCGAATAGGGCACGCAGATGTTGGCGCAAGCGGCCCAGCTCACCAGCGCGTGCAAGTCGAGCGGCTGGCCCGGCCGCGCCAAAGTCAACGTGATCGGCAGGACGACGTGATCCCGGTATCCCGCGGTCTCGAAGCCTTGCAGCGAGTAGCGCGCCGGCGCCGGCCAGGCGATCTCGGCATGCGTAAGATTGTCGGAGCCGGCCCAATCGATGCTCGGCGGGATGCCGGCGTCGCCGGGGGTGCGCCAATAGGCATGCCACCCGGGCGCCAGCCGGATTTCGAGCCCGGCCTCAAGGGTCTTCGCCGCTCCGGTCGCGTCGGTCGCGGTGATCAGCCGTGCCGCGGCATGATCGTCGCCGGCCCATCCCGTCGCCGCCGCCTGAGCTGTCGCGGCCGGCACCCCAAGCGCCAACGCCGCCGCCAAGCCCAAGGCCCCCGGCCATAACCGCCGGCGCCCGCTAAGGTCCGTCATCCCCCACTCCGCGCCGCATGCCTTTTCTCCGTGGCCTCAGCGCCGCCATTGCTGGTTGGGGCGCTCGCCGCCGCTCATCATCCCGTTCATCATTTCGCCGCCCATCATGCCGCCGCCCATCATCCCACCCATCATGCCGCAGTCGGCTTGACTGCCGCTCATCCCGCGATCACCAATCCCGCCATTCATCATTTTGCCGCATCCGCTTATCATCTGGTCAGTCCGGTCGCCTGCGGACGAGTCTATCCGCGCCCGGGCATAAATCGCCGGAAACGCGGCGAGAGCGACCGCCAGCAACAAGCCGGAAACAGCGCGCCTTGCGGTTGTGCTCGTCATATCCAACTCCTTTCTGCCGCAATAGAAAATACGTCGAGTTACGACGCCGTCATGAACACCTTGGGCTCGCCGACCCCGGCGACGATCTCATATATCGCGATCGCCTCGGTCCGCGGCCCCGGCATTTCCGGCAGACCCGTCGGCATGCCCGGAATGGAGATGCCGATGATCCTCGGCCGCTCGAGCAGCAGCTTGCGGATGGCGTCGATCGGCACGTGCCCGATCACGACATAACCGTCGATCATCGAGATATGGCAACCATCGAGCGCCTTCGGCACGCCTTTTTGCCGCGCCATGGTCACAAGATCGTTCGACGCCACAACATCGACCGCGAACCCGTTCTGGCGCAGATAGTCTGCGTAGCCTTCGCAGCAATCGCATTGCGGGTTCTTGAACAGCGTGACCCGCAACGGCGCCGCCAAAACGGCCGGTGGTAGAAGCATGGCCGCGGCGGCCAGGGTCATCGTGGTGCGGCGGCTGATCGTCGGCGATTTAGTCGAGGACGATAGGTCTGGGTGGGAACGGGTCCGGCGCCGGCACAGCGCCGATGGTCTCGCGAGCGGGGGCCGACATGTAAGTGAGCTTGGCGAAGGCGGGCTGATACGGCATTGGCCGCGCCGGCAATCCCATCGCGGCCCCGGCGCAAGCGAGCGCGCCGCACATTATCTTGCCGAGATCGTTTCCTGCCGGCGCCTTGTCCGCGCAGCCGGAGCAGGGTTTTCCCGTCGGCATCGCCGACGCTGGTGCGGTATTCGGCAGCGACGTCGCCAACACGAACGCAACGGCCGTCAGCAGAAGGGTCAAGCGTCTGAGGATGGACCCGCTCACGCCCCCTAGAATAGCACTTGGCCTCTAACCTACAAGGCTCGTCCAATGTTCGGCCTCGGTTGCGGGGGCGGCGCTCTCTGCGGTATTGAGCAGCAGCCTCGTCGCAAAGGGATCATCGCACATGGCGCAGCAAGGGCCGCTCTCCGGCATCACGATCGTCGACTTGTCGCGCATTCTCGCGGGCCCGTACTGCACCTTGCTGATGGCCGAACTCGGCGCCCGGGTGATCAAGGTCGAGCCGCCGCGCCAGGGCGACGACGCGCGCCATTACGGGCCGTTCAAAAACGGCACGTCGGCCTATTTTGCGTCCGTCAACCGCGGCAAGGAGTCGATCTCGCTCGACCTCAAATCGCCCGAAGGCCGCGACATTTTCGAGCGCCTCTTGGACAAGGCCGACGCGCTCGTCGAAAACTTCCGCCCAGGCACAATGGAAAAGCTCGGCTACGGCTGGGAGAGCCTGCATCCGCGCTATCCCCGGCTCGTCTACGCCGCCGCCTCGGGGTTCGGCCACACCGGACCTTATTCGCATTACCCGGCTTACGACATGGTCGTGCAGGGGCTCGGCGGCGTCATGAGCATCACCGGTCATCCCGACGCGCCATTGACCCGCGTCGGTACCTCGATCGGCGACCTCGGCGGCGGGCTCTTCACCGCGGTGGCGCTCAATGCCGCGCTGCTGCACCGCGAGCGTACCGGCGAGGCGCAAAAGGTCGACGTGTCGCTGTTCGACTGCCAGCTGGCATTGCTCGAAAATGCGATCGTGCGCTACACCTCGACCGGCGAAATCCCCGGCCCGATGGGGGCGCGTCACCCTTCGATCACCCCGTTCGAGGCGTTTGCCACGGCCGACGGCAACATCATCATCGCCGCCGGCAATGACGGCTTGTTCGTCAAGCTCGCCCACGCGCTGGGCCGCGCCGATCTCGCCGACAACCCGTTGTTCAAGACGAACGCGCTACGCAACCAGCACCAGCCGGCGCTCCAGGCCGAAATCGAAGGCGTGTTGCGCGAGAACGGCACCGATCACTGGATCGCCGTGCTCGAAGCAGGCGGCGTGCCGTGCGGGCCGGTCAACAACATCGCCCAGGCGCTCGCTCACCCGCAGACCGCGGCGCGCAACATGCTGGTCGCGGTCGACGACCCGACGATCGGCCCATTGCGGCTCGCCGGCAATCCGATGAAGCTGTCGGCCTTTGCCGATCCTTCGACCCGCGCCCCGGCGCCCGATCTCGACGCCGATCGCGAGCGCATCCTGCGCGAACTCGGCCTCTGACCAGCTTCGCGGGCGCCGCGCCCTGATTTGGCGACTGCTTGCGGCGTTGGCCGCGCTGTTGCTGGCCCTCGCCGGCGGGTTCTATCTCTATCTGCGCTCGTCCTTGCCGCAGACTAGCGGCCGCATCGTCGTGGCCGGGCCGAAAGCCACGATCCGTATTGCGCGCGATGCCGACGGGGTGCCGACGATCATCGCCCAAGACGACGCCGACGCCGCCTTTGGCCTCGGTTTCGCCCATGCTCAAGATCGGCTGTTCCAGATGGAGCTGATGCGGCGCTACGCCGCCGGGCGGCTGGCCGAGATCTTCGGACCCACCGCACTGCCGGTCGACAAGGAGATGCGCGTTCTCGGGCTCTATCGGGCGGCGCAGCAGGAGATTTCCTATCTCTCGCCCCAAGTGAGCCGCGCGCTCACGGCTTACGCAGCCGGGGTCAATGCCTTTCTCGCTACCCGTCACGGCGCGTTGCCGCCCGAATTCCTGCTGCTGCGCTTTTCTCCGGAGCCATGGAGTGAGGCCGACAGCCTCGCCTGGGGCAAGCTGATGGCGCTGCAGATCGGAGGCAATTACCGCGGCGAATTGCTGCGCGCCGCCATGGCGCGGACGATCTCGCCCGCCGACCTCGCGTTTCTCTACCCGGAATATCCGAAAGGCGCGCCGACAACGCTCGCCGCGATGTTGCCGATCTATCGCCGGCTCGGTCTCGCCCGGCTCTACGCGGCGCTGCCTGACGCGGTCGGGCCGCATTACGCGTCGAATAATTGGGTCGTCGACGGCCGGCACAGCAAGAGCGGCAAGCCGCTCCTCGCCAACGATCCGCACCTCCTCTTCGGCGCGCCCGGCCCGTGGTATCTCGCCCGCCTCGAAACGCCGGGTAGCGAGATCGTCGGCGCAACCGCCGCCGGGGTGCCGCTCGTCGTGATCGGCCACAACGACCACATCGCCTGGGGCTTCACGACGACGACCGCCGATGTCGAGGATTTGTTCGTCGAGAAAGTCGACCCGTCCGACCCCGGCCGATATCTGACCCCGGAGGGCAGCGCGTCTTTTGTCACCCGGCATGAGAAGATACTCGTGCGCGGCGCCGCCTCGGTCGACGTCACCGTGCGTGCGACCCGTCACGGCCCGGTGTTGTCAGATGTCTTGCCGCCTGGCACCGCCGATCCCGGCTATGTGCTGGCGTTGTCCGCGACATTTCTCGTCTCCGACGATCGCAGCGCCGAGGCGCTGTGGGACGCCGATCGCGCCACCGACTGGCCGGCATTCAAGAGCGCATGGCGCAATTTTGTCGGGCCGATGCAAAACACCGTCTATGCCGACGACACCGGCACGATCGGCTTTATCGCGCCGGGGCTGGTGCCGATCCGCAGGAACGGCGAGGGCTGGATGCCAGCGCCGGGTTGGACCGGCGAGTACGACTGGAACGGCTACATCCCGTTCGACGCCCTGCCCAGTGCCATAAACCCGCCCTCGGGGCGTTTCGTCAGCGCCAACAACAAGATCGTGCCCGACAGCTACCCTTATTTCCTCAGCCGCGACTGGGATTTGCCGAACCGCGCCGAGCGGATCGCGGCATTGCTCGACGCCACCCCGGCGCAGACCCCGTCGACGAGTGCTGCGATCCAGGCCGACACCTTCTCGCTGATGGCGAAGCAGCTGGTTCCCCTGATGACCAATGTGATCCCGGCAGACCAACCCTCGCGCGAGGCGATCGCATTGTTGCGCCATTGGGACTTTCGCATGGACCGCGACAAGGCCGCGCCGTTGCTGTTTACCGCGTGGCTGCGCCAGTTCAGCCGGGCAGTTCTGTTTGGCCGCTTCGGCGACGCAATCGCGGGCTATTGGGATCTGAAGCCGCGGGTGATGGCGGCGGTCTTGACCGAGCGGCCGGACTGGTGCGACGACCCGAAGCGGCCGGGGACCGAAACCTGTGCCGCCCGGCTCCTAAAATCGCTGGCGGCGGCGCTGGCCGAGCTGCGCCATGCCTATGGCGACGACATGACAAGCTGGCAATGGGGCCGGGCGCATGTCGCGGTCTTTCCTAACCCGGTCTTCAGCCGCATCCCTGTCTTGCGCGATTGGGTCGACCCGTCGATTGCGACACCCGGCGCCTATGACACGCTCAACCGCGGCCCCAGCGTGATCCGCGGCGCGGACCGCCCGTTCGAGCAAGTCTTCGGCGCCGGGCTGCGCATGATCACCGATCTCGCAGCACCAGCGGATGCCCGGATGATCGTCACCCCCGGCCAGTCCGGCAACCCGCTCTCGGGCCACTTCGCCGATCTCCTGCGGCGCTGGCGCGATTTCGGCTGGCTCACCCCAGGCGGCACCGCTCCCGCCGCCATCCTCGACTTCTTCCCCGCGAACTGAGGCGCGGCTGTCGCCTCGTGGAATAGGTTCAGCAGCGGCGACGGGGCGGGCAGCGCGCGCCGGCGCCGCTCGCCTCGCCTCTTGTCGCTACTGGTGCAGCTGGTAGAGGCGGGTCACGTTCTCGCTGGTGATCTTGCGCCGCACCGCGGGCGAGATCGCCGCCATGTTGCGGTCGAGGGTCTCGCGCGAGCCCGGCCAGATGCAGTCCGGGTGCGGGTAGTCGGCGCCCCAGATGATGTTGTCTTCGCCGATCAGCGGGATGATCGGTTCGAGGAACTGATCCTGCTGATAGGTGACGTAGCCCTGGCGCCGGAAGTAATCGCTGGGCTTGAGCTTGAAATTGAGGCTCCGAGCGCGGTCGGCGTATTCGGTGTCGAGCCGGTCGAACACATAGGGCAGCCAGGTTACGCCCGACTCGCCGAGCACGAAATTGAAATCGGGGTATTTTTCGCAGGCGCCCGACGCGAGCACCGACACCAGCACTTCCATCGTGTCGAGCTGGAAGAGCGCCGAGCGCACCAGCCGCCACTGCGCGAAATATTTCTGCTCCTGCTCGGGTGTATCGGGGGCGCGCAACGCCTTGAACCCGGTCGAATGGAACGAGATCGGGAACCGGCACTCGGCCGCCGCCTCCCACAGCGGGAACCACAGATCGGTGTAGAGCGGCGGGGTCATCCGCTTGAAAGCGAGGTCGCCGCCGCGCAACCCCAGCTTGGCGCAGCGCCGGACCTCGGCCGCGGCCTCCGCCGGGTCGGTGTTGGGGATGATCGCCAAGGGATAGACGCGGTTCGGGTCGGCGCGCTTGGCAAAATCGGCGACCCAGTCGTTATAGGTCTGGTCGGCCCAGGCGCGCAGCGGCGCGTCGGCGATCAGGTCATTGATCATCAGGCAGCCATAGATGATCTCGGCGTCCTGGCCGTCGCGGTCGAGATCGGCGAGCCGCAGCTCGGGCGTGGTCGGCCGCGGCTTGGCGCCGGGCTTGGAGCTCCACTCGAAGCCGAAATCCTTCATCTCGTCGATATGGCCGAACGCCCCCTTCTGGTAGGGCAGGAACCCCGGGCCGATGCCGTTCCACATCCCCTTGTCCTGGGCCTCGACAAACCAGTGCAGCCCGTCCTCCATCTCCTCGACGCGCGGGGCGGAGAGCTTCCATTTGTTGGGTGCCATCGACGACCACAAATCGGGCGGCAGGTAGGTCAGGTCGATGTGGTTGTCGCCGGAGATCAATTTATCAGGCATGGGGGCTCCTCTTGCTCCTCCGCGATCGGTGCTCGAACCAAACGTTTGCTCCCCGCATCCTACGATCGGGCCGCGATCGGCGCCAGCCCAATGCCGCAGTTTTATCGCGGGGCAGCTGGCCGGCGCACCCGGTCCGGTCGGCTCCGAGCCTCGTGATCATGGTTTGTTCTTAACACAAGGCCGGCACAGGTGTAAGAAATCAGTCCGCCACGACCAACCGGCTTGCCTGATGGGTTCGATCGAAATCCTGCGAGCGGAGTGGAGCAAAAGCGCCAGGCTCCGCCCCATGCACCGCGTCATGACCATCACCGAGGATGGTCTAATGCTGGGCGCCGGAACCGTGCTGACGAAGATGGACCGAGCGGCTGAGCCGACGACCGGATTGGTCCTCGGCGCGGCCGCCGAAGAGCGGCTGCTGGCCTTGCTCGCGGCAGGGTATGGGCGGCCGGTCGAGGGCCGCGTGCTCGGCAACATCCGTCGTGCATCGCAATATTGGCGCGATGGGCAGTGGCATCTGGCGGCAATCGAACTTGCACTGACCGGTCTGCCGCCGTTAGCCGACGAACCGGGGGCCTCCTATCGCCTGTACCTGGCCGATCGGCTGATCGACAGCGGCTTCGCACCGCGCAAAGTCGCAAAGGCGCTCGGCGTCGGTCTGGCGCTGCCCGACACGGCCAGGGCCGGGTTCAACCCCAATCAGCCGCGCGTCCCCGCCGGCAATCCCGATGGAGGCCAATGGGACAACGGAAATGGCGTGACGGCGGCGCCGGCCGCGGCGCGAAACCCGCCCGCCACGCCGGAATATCGGACCGGCGACCCCGACAAATTCTTCGACACGCTCTATCCGCCGGTCCATGCGCTCGCCCAGCGGTTCGGCATCGACGAAACCTGGCTCTTGGGACTGTCCGCTTACGAGAGCGGCTGGCTCGACCGGCACAACCGTGAGCTGAACGACCCGTTCGGCGTGACCCATGGCGGCGGACCGAATGTCGCTTACGGTTCCATCGCCGATGCAGTCGCGTATTGGGAACAGAGATGCGGCCCGGTCGTGCGCGGCGCCACCAGCCCCGAGGACTTCACTCAGCGGCTATGGGAGG
>DATKHX010000037.1:0-11292 GCA_035510075.1 Allostellaceae bacterium | reverse complement strand
GCGCTTATTCCCGGCGGCGTCGATCGGCAGATGGACTGCGAGGCAGGCGCGATCGACCCCAGGCTGCAGCGAACACAATTCGTTCGACAATGCCTCGGGCAGCATCGGCACGACGCGGTCGGGAAAATAGACCGAGTTGCCACGGCGCTCGGCCTCGCTGTCGAGTGCCGAGCCGGGGCGGACATACCAAGCGACATCGGCGATCGCGACGACGAGATGCCAGCCGCCCGGGTTGGCCGGATCGGGGTCGGGCTCGGCCCACACCGCGTCGTCGAAATCGCGGGCGTCGCTGCCGTCGATCGTGACCAGCGGCAGATCGCGCAGATCGGAACGCCCGTCGATGCTCACGGGAGCGGCTGCCTCAGCCTCGGCGATCGCTGCGGCGGGAAACTCGGTCGGGATGTCGAAGGAGGCGATCGCGAGCAGGCTGATGGCACCGGGATCGGTCGCCGCCCCGAGCCGCTCGACGATGCGTGCGCGCGGCAGGCCAAAGCGCGCCGCGGGGAGGATCTCGGCGACGACCAGCTCGCCCTCGCCGGATCCGGCGGCGTCGCGCTCGGCGACGCGGTATTCCGCTTTATTGCGGCGGTCGGCGGGCAGCACCCGACCGCCGTCGCGATCTCTCTCGAAGACGCCGACGACCCGTTCGCCGCCGGGATCGAGCCGGCGGATGACCCGCGCCTCGATCTCGCCGGTTTCCAGCGTTACCAGCCGCGCAGCGGCGCGGGCTCCGACCGGGATCGCTTCGCCTGTTTCGGCGAGCCGCAACAGCGGCGCCGCGCCGGGCCCCGCCCAGGCGACGGGTCTGGCGAGCGGGACGCCGTCCTCGTCGGCGCCGACCCGCTCGACGACGGTCAGCTCGGGCAGCTGCGTCCCGCCGGTCAGCCGCCGATTGGCGGCGCGGGCGACGGTGCCCGAACGCTCGATCTGGCGCAGCATATCGCGCAAAGCCGGTCGATCGGCGGGCGCCAAGTTGAACGCGCGGGCGATCTCGCGTTTGCCGACCGCCGACGGGCTCTCGCGAATAAACGCGACGACCTCGCTCGCCGAGGGCAGCGCGCCCTTGACGCGCTTTCGTTTGTCGAGGGACGCAGGAGGCGACCGCGCCATCTAACCCGGCTGTGCTCCCGCGCGCGGCCGTGGTTTCTTTGCCGGCCGAGCGGCAGGCGCTTTCTTTTTTGCTGCGGTGCGCTTCGGCGCTGCCGCTCGTTTTGCCTTCGCGCCCGGCGCCGCGGCCGCCTTTACCGCCTTGCGCGCCGGGGCCTTAGCTGCTCTTGCAGCAGCGGGCTTGGCGGCTTTGCGTTGGCGGCGCGGGCTTTTCTCGCGTCGCGCCTCGATCAGCGGGATTGCCTGCTCAAGTGCAAACGTCTCCGGATTTGCCTCGCGCGGCAACGAGGCGATGACGCCGTTATGACTGACATAGGGGCCGTAGCGACCCTGGAACAGCGCCACGACCCCGCCGTCGGGATGCGTCCCCAGCTCGCGCAACGGCTGCGGCGCGCGGCGCCCGCGCTCAGCTGCCGGCTCGGCCAACAGCACGACGGCTCGGTTGACCCCGATCGTCAGCACATCGTCTTCGGCGGTCAGCGACTTAAAGACCGAGCCGTGCTTGATATAGGGGCCGAAGCGGCCGATTCCGGCGGTGATCGCCTCGCCCGTTTCGGGATGGCGGCCAAGCTCGCGCGGCAATGCCAAGAGCCGCAGCGCCGTGCCGAGATCGACATCGGCCGCCTTCAGCGAGCGCGGCAACGCCACCCGCTTTGGCTTGGCCTCACCGTTGCCGGCGCCGAGCTGCACATAATGGCCGAACGGGCCTTTTTTCAACGTCACCTCGAGCCCGCTCGCCGGATCGCTGCCGAGAGCCGAATCGGCGGTTTCTTCACCCTCGCCCTCGACCGCGAGCGGGCGGGTATAGCGGCAATTCGGGTAGTTCGAGCAGCCGACAAATGCCCCGAACTTGCCGAGCTTCAGGCTGAGCCGGCCGGCGCCGCAGACCGGGCACACCCGCGGGTCGCGCCCCGACCCGTCGTTCGGAAAGAAATGCCGCCCGAGGTCGTCGTCGAGCGCCTGCAGCACCTGGGTGATCGTCAGATCCTTGGTGCCATCGACCGCCGTCGAAAAGTCGCGCCAGAAATTGCGCAGCAACTCCTTCCAGTCGATCCGCCCGCCGGACACGTCGTCGAGCTGGTTTTCGAGATCGGCGGTAAAATTGTATTCGACATAGCGCTCGAAAAAGCTGGTCAGAAACGCCGTGACGAGGCGGCCGCGGTCCTCCGGCACAAAGCGCCGCTTGTCGAGCCGGACATAGGCGCGGTCCTGCAATACCTGCAGGATCGAGGCATAGGTCGACGGCCGTCCGATGCCGAGCTCTTCGAGCTTTTTGACGAGGCTCGCCTCGCTGTAGCGCGGCGGCGGCTGGGTGAAGTGCTGGCTCGGAACCACCTCGCCGCGGGCGAGGTCCTCGCCCCTGCGCATCTGCGGCAATCGCGCGCCGTCGCCCGCCGCCTCGTCGCCCGCGCCGGCCGGGACCCCCGGTGCGAGCGGCTCGTCGTCGCGATCTTCCTGATAGAGCGCCAGAAACCCCTCGAACAGCACGACCGAGCCGGTCGCGCGCAGCCGCAATTTGCCGCTCGGGTCGGTGATGTCCACAGTGACCTGCTCGAGCAAGGCCGAGGCCATCTGGCTCGCGAGGGTCCGCTTCCAGATCAGCTCGTAGAGCCGGCGCTGGTCACGGTCGAGATAGGCCTCGACATCGGCGGGCTTGCGCGCCAGGTCGGTCGGGCGGATCGCCTCGTGCGCTTCCTGCGCGTTTTTTGCCGGGCTGCGGTAGACCCGCGGCGCGTCGGGCACGTATTTCGCCCCGAAATCGGTGCCGATCAGCCCGCGCGCGGCGGCGATCGCCTCGGCCGAGATTGCGACGCCATCGGTGCGCATATAGGTGATCAGCCCGACGCTCTCGCCGCCAAGATCGATGCCCTCGTAAAGCCGCTGGGCGATCTGCATCGTGCGGCTGGCGCCGAGACCCAGCTTGCGCGAGGCTTCCTGCTGCAAGGTCGAGGTCGTGAACGGCGGAAACGGGTTGCGGCGGACCTGCCGGCTCTCGATCTCCGCGACCGCAAAGCCGGGGGCGCGCAGGATCGCGTCGGCGGCAGCGCGGGCCTTGGCTTCGGTGTCGAGCTCGAAGCGGTCGAGCCGCTTGCCGTCGAGATGGGTCAGGCGCGCGGTGAAGCTCTGTCCGGCCTCGGTCGTGAAGGTGACCTCGACGGTCCAATATTCGCGTGGTTTGAAGACCTCGATTTCGGCTTCGCGCTCGCAGATCAGGCGCAGTGCGACGGATTGGACGCGGCCCGCCGACCGGCTGCCCGGCAATTTGCGCCACAGCACCGGCGACAACGTGAAGCCGACAAGATAATCGAGCGCCCGGCGCGCCAGGTAGGCATCGACCAGCTCGCGGTCGATTTCGCGGGGTCGGCGGAACGCCTCGACGACGGCGTTGCGGGTGACTTCGTTGAACACCACCCGCTTGACGTCGACATCCTTGAGTGCCCTGCGCGATTTCAGCACCTCCTGGACATGCCAGGAAATCGCCTCGCCCTCACGGTCCGGGTCGGTTGCAAGAAACAGCCGGTCGGCGCCGCGCATCGCCTGGACGATTTCCTTCATGTGCTTTTCGGACTTGCCGTCGACCTCCCACGACATCGCGAAATCGGAGTCGGGCAAGACCGAGCCGTCCTTTGCCGGCAGGTCGCGCACATGGCCGTAGCTGGCGACAACCTTGTAGTCGCTGCCAAGGTATTTATTGATGGTTTTCGCCTTTGCCGGCGATTCGACGACGACGACTTTCATGACCTCATTCGTTCAAAAGGGCATCTGGGCCGATGATACGTACGACGATCCAGGCAAACATCGTGCCCCCGCCAGATCGCAGTTCACGCCACGCCGTTCCGCGCTGCTCCTAATTTCATGAATAGCCGGCTCAAGGTGGGCGTTCAGGTTCTTGAAGACCATAAAAAAGCGGCGCTCAGCGCAGGGACACAAGATTGCCGGGATGACGCTCGACCCGTCCCGACAGCTCCAGCTCGAGCAGCAGGGTGGCGACCGCGGAGGCTGTCAATTGGCACTGGCGCACCAGTTCGTCAACCGCGACCGGCGTCCGCCCCAGCCTTTCGAGGATCATGTCGAGCGCATCCTCGTCCGCCGCTGGCTCGCCGGCGCCGCCTTGCGGCGCGACCAATGACCATCGCGCGTCGACCGGCAGCGAGGGGGACACCAGCGGCCGCGGCGGCGGCGCACCCTGCACCAGCGGCCCGAGCTGGGTCAGCACGTCTTCGGCCGTCTCGGTCAAGGTGGCGCCCCGGCGGAGCAGGTCATTGGCGCCGCGGCAACGCGGGTCGAGCGGTGAGCCCGGCACGGCAAAAACCTCGCGCCCCTGCTCCAGCGCGTAGCGCGCGGTGATCAGCGAGCCCGAGCGCGCCGCCGCCTCGACCACCAGCACGCCGAGCGCCATTCCCGAAATGATCCGATTGCGGCGGGGAAAATGCCGCGCCTGCGGCTCGCTGCCGAGCGGCAGCTCGGCGACAATCGCTCCGTGCCGCCGCAAAGCGTCGTGGAGGCCGCGGTTCTCTTCAGGATAGACGACATCGACGCCGCCGGCCACGATTGCAACGGTGCCGGTTTCGAGCGCCCCCAGATGCGCCGCGGCATCGATGCCGCGGGCGAGGCCGGAGACGACGACGAACCCGCTCTCGCCGAGCCCGGCGGCGAGCTCGCGGGCGATCCGCCTGCCGTTGGCCGAGGCGTTGCGTGCGCCGACGACCGCCACCATCGGGCGGCCGAGCCATTCCGCCTGACCGAGCACACTCAGAACCGGCGGCCCGTCCTCGACCTGGGCGAGCGCGCCCGGATAGCCGGGCTCGCCCCAACACACGAGCTGGCCGCCGATGTGGTGCAGCGCGGTCAGCTCGGCTTCGGCTGCGCCCCGGGTCGTCGCGGTGACGGTGCGGGCGCGCTCACCGCGGCGCGCCAGCCGGGGCAGCGCTTCGAGCGCCGCGCGCGCCGAGCCAAAGCGGCGCAGCATCGCGTAGAAAGTGATCGGGCCGACCGACTCGGTGCGGCTGAGGCGCAGCCAATCGAGACGCTCTTCGGGATCGAGCTCGCGCGGGGCCAGGGCTTGTCTCAGTCGTTCCGGAACGAGATCCGGTGCTCACGGCCAGCGATCAGCCGCCGGATATTGGCGTGATGGCGCAGGATGACCAGCAGTGCCAAGACGGCGATCAGGACAGCCGCTGCACCGCCGGCGAGGAACGGCGCTACCGCAGCGGCAATCGCGGCAGCGACGAGTGCGGCCAGCGACGAATAGCGGGTCACGAAGACGACCGCGAGCCAGAGCGCCGCCGCAATCAGCGCCACCGGCCAGGCGAGCCCGATCAACACGCCAAGCGCGGTCGCTACCCCCTTGCCGCCGCGGAAGCCGAGCCAGACCGGGAACATGTGGCCGACGACGGCACCCAGCCCCGCCGTCAGCGCCGCCGGCTCGCCCCAACGAGCGGCGATCGCGACCGCCGCCCATCCCTTGCCGAGATCGAGCAGCAGGGTCAGCGCCGCCAACCCCTTGCTGCCGGTGCGCAATACGTTGGTCGCGCCGATATTGCCCGACCCGATGTCGCGGATGTCGCCATGCCCGGCAAGCCGGCCCAATACCAGCCCGAACGGGATCGATCCCAACGCATAGCCGCCGGCCGCGGCGACGAAGGTGATCATATCGGACGCCAATTGAACGCGGCCTGCCCCTCACCCCAACGCTCCCCTCGCATGCCGGGAGAGGGTTGGACCCGCGGAGCGGGCGGGTGAGGGGTAGCAGGCGATGGAAACATCCGCTCAGTCCTCGCGCCGAAAGATCGTGCGGCCGTCGACGATCGTGCGCATGACGCGACCTTGGACCGGGCGGCCGTCAAACGGCGCGTTTTTGGATTTCGAGCGGAATTCGTCGGTCGAGATGCGCCACCGCCGGTCGGGATCGAACAACACCAGATCGGCCGGCGCGCCCGTTTCAAGTCGCCCGACTGGCAGCCGCAAGATCTGCGCCGGGTTGCGGGTCAGCCGCGTGATCACGTCGAGCAGGCTCAGATGACGGTTGTGGTGCAGTTCGAGCGACAGCGGCAGCAGGGTTTCGAGCCCGACGATGCCGTAGGCGGCCGAGCTGAACGGCAGCCGCTTCGAATCCTGGTCCCACGGCGCATGGTCGCTGGCGATCGCGTCGATCGTGCCGTCGCGCAGCCCGTCGACGACGGCGCGGCGGTCCCATTCGCTGCGCAACGGTGGCGACAGCTTGGCGAAAGTCCGGTAGTCGCCGATCGCGGTCTCGTTCAGCGCGAAATAGGGCGGAGCCGTGTCGCAGGTCACCTGAAGCCCTTGCGCCTTCGCCCGGCGGATCGCCTCGACCCCAGCGGCGGTCGAGAGATGGGCGGCGTGGTAGCGCGCGCCGGTGATCTCGACGAGGCGCAGGTCGCGCTCGATCATGATCACCTCGGCCGCCGGCGGGATCGCGGCGAGCCCGAGCCGGGTGCCGATCTCGCCTTCGTTGACCTCGCCCGCGCCGGAAAGGCTCGGCTCCTGCGGATGCTGCACGACCAAGAGGTCGAAGCTGCGGGCGTAGGACAGCACCCGGCGCATCACGAGCGCGTCGGCGATCGCTTTTGTCCCATCGGTAAAGCCGACAGCGCCGTTCGCCGCGAGCAGCCCCATCTCGGTCAATTGCCGGCCGGCAAGCCCTCTGGTCGCCGCGGCGTAGGTATGCACCTTGGCGAGCCTGACCTCGCGCGCCCGCCGCGCCAGAAACTCGACGACGGAGACGTCGTCGACCGGCGGCTCGGTGTTGGGCAGAGCCGCCATCGTCGTGACCCCACCCGCCGCCGCGGCCTGCCCGCCGCTCTCGACCGATTCCATGTGCTCGGCGCCGGGCTCGCGCAATTGCACGCGCATATCGACGAGACCAGGCGCCAGGCACAGCCCTTCGCCCTCGACGACCTCCGAATCGGAGGCCGCGATGATCCCGCCGAGCGCCGCAATCCGCTCGCCTTCGATTAACAGGTCGCCGACGGCGTCGAGCCGGCTTTCGGGGTCGAGCAGCCGGGCGCCGCGGATCAGGAGACGGTTCACGCGCCCTTCCTAACCCTCCTCCGCCCGCGGGGGAGGGAAGGGCGGCGGGCCGTTGCCAACGTCGCGGGCCAGGATCTCGAGGCAGGCCATGCGCACGGCGACCCCCATTTCGACCTGATGGCGGATCAGGCTGCGGTCGATGTCGTCGGCGACCTCGCTGCCGATCTCGACGCCGCGGTTCATCGGGCCTGGATGCATGATCAGCGCGTCGGGCTTGGCCATGCGCAACTTGTCGTAGTCGAGACCGAAGAAGTGAAAATATTCCCGGCTCGACGGCACGAACGAGCCGTGCATGCGCTCGCTCTGCAGCCGCAGCATCATGACGATGTCGACATCGGCGAGCCCGGTGCGCATCTCGTGAAACACCTCGACCCCGAGCCGCTCGATCTCGGCCGGCAGCAAGGTGCGCGGCGCTACGACGCGCACCCGGGCACCCATCGTGTTCAGGAGCGCGATGTTCGAGCGCGCCACCCGGCTGTGCAGGACGTCGCCGCAGATCGCGACCGTGAGCCCGCCGAGCCGCCCCTTGCGGCGGCGGATCGTCAGCGCGTCGAGCAATGCCTGGGTTGGGTGCTCATGGCTGCCGTCGCCGGCGTTGACGACGGCGCAATCCACTTTTTCCGACAGCAATTGCACCGCCCCCGATTCGGGATGGCGCACGACCAGCACGTCGGGGCGCATCGCGTTCAACGTCATCGCGGTGTCGATCAGGGTCTCGCCCTTGACCATCGAGCTGACCGCGACGGCCATGTTGATGACGTCGGCGCCCAGCCTTTTGCCGGCGACCTCGAACGAGGTGCGGGTGCGGGTCGAATTTTCGAAAAAGCAGTTGATGATCGTGCGCCCGCGCAGCAGCGAGCGTTTTTTTTCGGCCTGACGATTGAGTTCGACATAGCCGTCGGCGAGGTCGAGAAACTGTTCGATCTCCGCCGGCGACAATCCCTCGATCCCGAGGAGGTGGCGGTGCCGGAACGCGGTGTCGCAATCGGCGCGCTGCATAGGCTTCCCAGTATAGTTACCCCGCGCGCCGCAGCAAGGCTTCACGCAACCGAGCCCGTGAGCCAAGCTTGCTGAAAGATAAATCGCAGCTATGGATATCCCGTAGGTATGTCCCTCAGGCTTGTTGAGGGCCGCCAATATCGCGTTCGACGGTTTTTTGGAGCAACCGCGGCCAGGCCATCCGCCTGCCCAAGGCCGCCGCCTTTCCGGACGACCGTCGTGTCCCGGCGAGGATCAATTACCGACGCCGCGCCAAAAAAGTTCAGAACAGCTTACTGCGCCGCTCGGCCGATAAAATCGAGGCAGCCTTGCAGGATGTAGGCGGCGGCGACGCGGTCGATGATTTCGGCGCGGCGCTTCCTGGTCATGTCGGCGGCGATCATCTCGCGCTCGACCGCTGCGGTCGACAGCCGCTCGTCCCACAATGTCACAGGCAGATCGCGGATGGCAACGAGATTGCGGGCGAATTGGCGCACAGATTGAGTGCGCGGCCCGTCAACTCCCCCCAATGTCAGCGGCAACCCAATGACGAGCCCCCCTACACCATGCGCGTCGACCAATGCGAACAACCGTGCCATGTCGTCGCGGAAGCGCCGGCGGCGGATGGTTTCGAGCGGGCTCGCGATGACGAGCCGGATATCGGAGAGGGCCAACCCGATCGTCTTGGTGCCGACATCGAGCCCCATCAGCCGCAGGCCATTCGGCACGACATCGCGGAGCGCCGCAGGGCCCGCTAGAATCATCACGCACGATACCCTATTTTACGTGTCCTGGTTGCAGGTTCCGGGAACGGTAAATCATGGCATTGGACAGAGCATGGCGTTAGACGGGGCCGCCGTGGCGCATATCGCCTCCTTGGCGCGAATCAAGCTTTCCGAAGCCGAGCTTGAACCTCTAGCCGCCGAGCTGTCGCAGATCCTGAATTGGGTCGAGCAGTTGAACGAGGTCGACACGGCCTATGTGGCGCCGATGGCGAGCGTCGCCGCGAGCGGCCTGCCGATGCGCGAGGACCGGGTGACCGACGGCAATTCCCGAGAAGCGATCCTTGATAACGCGCCACGGACCGGGCCGAGCGGCGGCAAGCGTGGGTTCTTCGCCGTGCCGAAAGTGATCGAGTGAGAAGCTTGTCGACGGCGCTGACCACCCTGACCCTCGCCGAGGCGCGCGACGGGCTCGTCCACAAACAATTTTCCGCGCGCGAGCTGACCGAAGCCCACATCTCTGCCGTCGAGGCGGTCCGGCCGTTGAACGCCTTCGTTACCGAGACGCCGGAGCGCGCCCGCGAAATGGCCGCCGCATCGGACGCTCGTTTGTCGCGCGGCGAGGCGCGGCCGCTCGACGGCATCCCGATCGCGGTTAAGGACCTCTACTGCACCAAGGGTGTGTTGACGACCGGCGGCTCGCACATCCTCGACGGGTTCCGTCCGCCGTACGAATCGACCGTTACCGAGAAGCTGTGGCAGGCGGGTGCCGTCATGCTCGGCAAGGCCAATCTCGACGAGTTCGCGATGGGCTCGTCGAGCACGACGAGCTATTACGGCCCGGTCGAGAATCCGTGGCGCCGGCCGGGCGATAATCGCCCGTTGGTGCCGGGCGGTTCGTCCGGCGGCTCGGCGGCGGCGGTGGCGGCGCGCGCGGCGCTCGCGGCGACCGGCACCGACACCGGCGGCTCGATCCGCCAACCGGCAAGCTTTTGCGGCATCGTCGGGCTAAAACCGACCTACGGCCGGTGCTCGCGCTGGGGGGTCGTCGCCTACGCCTCCTCGCTTGATCATCCGGGGCCGATGACGCGCACGGTGCGCGACGCCGCGATCATGCTGCGCGCGATGGCCGGGCATGATCCCAGGGATTCGACCTCGGCGTCATTGCCGGTGCCGGACTACGAGGCGGCATTGACCGGCGACATCCGCGGCTTGCGCATCGGCGTCCCGCGCGAATACCGGGCCCCCGGAATGCCGGCGGAGATCGAGGCGCTGTGGCGGCAGGGCATCGACTGGTTGCGCGACGCCGGCGCCGAGCCGGTCGAGATTTCGCTGCCGCACACCAAATATGCGCTCGCGGCTTATTACATCATCGCGCCGGCAGAGGCGTCGTCGAACCTCGCGCGCTATGACGGGGTGCGGTTCGGCCTCCGGGTCGAGGGCAACAGCCTCGACGAGATGTACGAGCTGACGCGCGCCGCCGGTTTTGGCGCCGAGGTCCGCCGCCGCGTGCTGATCGGGACCTATGTGCTGTCGGCCGGGTATTACGACGCGTACTACCTGAAGGCGCAGCGGGTGCGCGCGCTGATCGCCCGCGATTTCGCCGAGGCCTTCGAGCGGGTCGACTGCATCCTGGCGCCGACGGCACCCTCGGCCGCCTTTGTGATCGGCGAGAACAGCGACGACCCGGTCGCGATGTACCTAAACGACGTGTTCACGGTCCCCGCAAATCTCGCCGGATTGCCAGCGATCTCGATCCCGGCCGGGTTGTCGTCCGATGGACTGCCGCTCGGCCTGCAAATGATCGGCCGCGCCTTTGACGAGGAGACGGTGTTGCGCGTCGCCGGGGTGCTCGAGACCGCGGCGCAATTCCGCCATTTGCCAGGTTTTCTTGCGGGAGGCCGATGATGACAGGGAACGGGCTGATCGAAGGCGGGGAGACACGCCTGTGCTAGAAGATGATGGCTTTGTTCCCATTGGGCGGATCACGTTGGCTGGCGGCAAATTTGTTGTGCACTTCGACCGCCCAGAGGCTCGATCGTGGGGGCCGGTGATTTATGCCTTTCGGATAGGCGGCGAGGTCGTGCGGATCAGCAAGGGCGAGTCCGACCTTGCGAGCGCCATCCGCGGATGGGAAAGGAATGTCTCCGATGCTCTGCGCGGTATCTTCCACTTAGGCGGAACTAACCCTTGGGAAGCCCTGGAATTGCGAAGCAGGCTGACCGAACATCGCTACGGCGAATTCCTCGCACGCCGCGGCGCAACTGGCGAGAAAAAAGCCCTGATCAAGCGTTACGATCCCGTTTTATGCAACGACAGCCCCTGCGCCAAATTGCGGCCGCCCGAGGCACGCAGCGTTAAGAACGTAGCTCTGGCGGTGACTTATTGGGGACGGCTCAATCGTGTCTTGATTTAGTTTTTGCTCGTCGACCCC
>DATKHX010000036.1:0-6331 GCA_035510075.1 Allostellaceae bacterium | reverse complement strand
CGCCCGGTCGCGGTGGCCGGGCCGAGCCGGGAGAGCGAAGCGATCGAAATCCGGCCGATGATGTATGTGGCATTGTCCTATGATCACCGCATCGTCGACGGCCGCGAAGCCGTCGGCTTTCTGGTGCGGATCAAGGAGTTGGTCGAGGACCCGTCGCGGCTGTTGTTCGATATCTGACGGCTATTCCGCCGCGCCGCGGGGCTTGTCCGAGCCCGCGGTGATCCGTGCGATGAGGGGCAGGATCTTGCGGTCGACATCCTCCTCGCTCAGCGGCCCGACATGCCGATAGCGGATATGCCCGGTGCCGTCGACGACATAAGTCTCGGGGACCCCGTAAACCCCGAAATTGATCGCGGTCGTGCCGTCCCGGTCGACGCCGATACGATGATACGGGTTGCCGAGATCTTCGAGAAAATGGCGTGAATCCGCAGGCTTGTCCTTGTAGGCGATGCCATCGAGAGTGACGCCGGGCTGGCGCGCGATCGCCATCAATGCCGGCTGCTCCTCGCGGCACGGCGCGCACCATGACGCAAAGAAATTGAACAGCATAACCCCGTGGCCGAGATCCTTGCGCGACAGCCCCTTCGCCGGATCGATCAGCCCGGGGAGGTTGAAATCGGGGGCGGGGCGATCGAGCAATGCCGACGGCAAGAGGCTCGGGTCGTGGTTGAGGCCTATCGCAAAGGCGACGAGCAGCACCGCGAACAGCGCCACCGGCAGCAGAAACAGAAGCTTGCGCGCCACGCCGCTGCTCTGGTGCATTCAGAGGACGTAGTACATCCCTGGCTCGTCTTGCCCGGCCTTGTGCCGGGTATCCACGGAAGCCGGCCAACGGTATGCCGTCAGCTCGTGGATCGCCGGGCCAAACCCGGCCACGACGGAAGGGTGATGACTGCGACTAAGCATCGGTCTCCGACCTCGTCAGTGGCCTCGGACGGGGGCGGCGGGTTTCAGCGGTGCAGCGGCGGCTTCGGTTGCGGCTCCCTCCTGCCAGTGCCCGGATTTTTTCAGAGCGTCGACGACTTCGCGCGGCATGTAGCGCTCGTCATGCTTGGCGAGGATGGTCGAGGCGTCGAACACGCCGCCCGGCCCCAGCTTTCCTTCGGCGACGACCCCCTGCCCTTCGCGGAACAAATCCGGGGCGATCCCGTGATAAACAACGCCGATGTCGGTCTTGCCGTCGGTGATGCGGAAGGCGATACGGCTGTCGGCGCCGCGCTCGACGCTGCCATCCTCGACCAGGCCGCCGATCCGCACCCGCCGGTCCGTCGAAATCGCCTGGGTTTTGAGATCGCTCGGGCTGTAGAAGAAAACGAGGTTGCTGCTGAACGCGCTCAGCACCAGCGCTGTGGCGCCGGCAAGCGCCGTCATGCCCAACGCCAACAGCCCGAGCCGCTGCTGCTTGCGGGTCATCGCCGCGGGCCGAGCTGCCGCTGCAGCCGCTCGAGGCCGCGCACGCTGTCGCGATAGCGCCGCCACGAAAAGAGGGCGAGGCCGCCGAGCACCGCTGCGGCGAGCGCATAGGCCGGCCACACATATACGGCGTAGCCGCCCATCGCGAAATAGGCGCCGAGCACGGTCACCACCGTTCCTTCATCGCAGCGCCGCCGGGCGCGCCGGCGCCGCACTCTCCGGCCGCGACCGGGCCGGGGCGGCCGCCGGCATCCGGTTGAGCCGCAACGCCAGCGCCTTGCGCTCGTTGAGCTCCGTGCGCATGCGCAACATCAGCAGGGTCGCGAACAGCAGCATGAACGCCAGCGCCATGACCAGCAGCGGCACGAGCATCGACAGCGCAATGGTCGGCTTGCCGAACCGCAGCACGCTTGCCGGCTGGTGCAGGGTATTCCACCAGTCGACCGAGAATTTGATGATCGGGAGGTTAACGACGCCGACCAAGGCCAAAACCGACCCGGCCCGGCCGCCGCGCGACGGGTCGTCGAAACCGTTCACCAGCGCGATATAGCCGAGATAGAGAAAGAACAGCACCAATACCGAAGTCAGCCGCGCGTCCCACACCCACCAGGTGCCCCACATCGGTCGGCCCCACAGCGAGCCGGTGGTCAAGCAGATAAAGGTGAAAGCCGCCCCGATCGGGGCGGCCGAACGTGCCGCGATCTCGGCCAATGGATGGCGCCACACCAGGGCGACGGCACTCGCCACCGCGATCAGCAGATAGACGTTGAGCGCCATCCACGCCGCCGGCACGTGGACATACATGATGCGAACCGATTCGCCCTGCTGGTAATCGGGTGGTGCCGCGATCAGCGCCAGATAGAGCCCGACGGCGGCGACCGCAAGGGTCGCCCAGGCACACCACGGCAACGCCGCGGCGCTGATGCGCATGAAGCGGGCCGGGTTGGCGAAGCGGCTGAGCATCGGCCCTCGTATCTTTACCATGGTAGCCCAGCATAGCTCAAACGGTGCCGTTCGTCAGCCGCGTCACAGCCGTAGGCTCGGCTCATTCGAGGGCTTGACGCAAGGCCGCGGCGCTGGCCCACGGGCATAAGGGGATAGCCGCGAGGGTCAGGGCGCCGAGCAGCAGCAAATCGACGCGGGCCCCGGTTCCGAGCACGCTCGCTTCGACCGCGCCCGCGCCAAAGATCAGCGGCGGCACGTAAAGCGGCAGCACCAAGAGCGACAACAGCACGCCCTGTCGGCGCGCGCCCAAGGTCAATGCCGCGGCGACGCTGCCGATCAGGCTCAACACGGGCGTCCCGATCAACAGGCTCCAAAACAGGGTTCCGATCGCGCGCGGGTCGAGATCGACGACGAGCGCCAGCGCCGGGCTGACGACGGCCAACGGCAGCCCGGTCGAAACCCAGTGCGCCGCGCACTTCGCCAACACGGCGAGCTCGAGCGGCAGCGGCGACAAGGCGATCAAGTCGAGACCGCCATCCTCGAAATCCGGCTGAAACAGTCGGTCGAGCGACAACAGTGCTGCGAGCAGTGCCGCGACCCACAAGATGCCGGCGGCGATCCGCGCCAAAACCTCAGCCTCGGGGCCGACGCCGAACGGGAACAGCACGACCGCGAGCACAAAAAAGGCGAGGACGAGACCGGTGTCGCCGCCCAGCCGCAAGGCTAGCCGCAGATCGCGGCGGAACAGCCCGAGAAAGCCAGACATCCTCAGCCGGCGATTTCCGGATCGAGATCGTCTAGGCGCGGCGCAAAGGCGTCGAGCGCGAGCGACGCGGCGGCGTCGAGGAGGATCGGCGTGTGCGTCGCCAGCATCACCATACCGCCCGCTTCGCGATGCGCCGCGATCACCCGTTCGAGCCGGACTTGGCTGTCGTCGTCGAGGGCTGATGTCGGCTCGTCGAGTAGCCACAACGGTGCCGGCGCCACCAACAGCCGGGCGAGCGCCACGCGCCGCCGCTGCCCGGCTGAGAGCCAGCGGCAAGGCCAGTCGGCGATCGCCTCGAGAGCGAAGGCGGCAAGCGCCTCGTCGGGAACGGGTCTGGAGCCCGGCGGCTGTTGACCGCTTAAAGCGGCCCAGAACGCCAGCATCTCGCGCGGCGTCATTGCCGGCTTCAGCGCATCCAGGTGGCCGATGTAATGGAGCCGGGCATGATGCGCGGCGAGATCGGCGGCGACCGGCGCTGCTCCCCACAGCAACCTCCCTGACACGGGCGCGAACAGACCGGCGACGAGCCGCAGCAGGCTCGATTTGCCGCTGCCGTTGGCGCCGGTCAGCACCAGCGCGCCGCCTGCCGCGAGGCGGAACGAGAGGCCGGCAAAGACGAGCCGTTCGCCGCGGCGGCAGACCAGCTCCTCGGCGATCAAATCGGGGGTGGGCGTTGCGGGGGGCGCCGCCCTCGGCGTTGTCGCCAAGGAGGTTGGCTCGGTCAGGGCCGGCCGCACAAAAAGGCGGCTCCGGAGGGGGAATCCGGAGCCGCATGGCCATCGGCCGCTGTTAACGGCCGATTTCGAGGTTTGGGGGACAAACCTGTAAGGCTAAACCTTACGCCTGGCATATAAGGAGCGGAATGGGGCTTCCGTTTGAAGAAAGTATGACGTTTCAGTGAATTCACTCGAGCGGCCGGCGATCCTCGATCAGCTTGCCATCGTCGGGGAGGCTCCCGACCGGCACCGGCCTGATTGTGCCGCGCAGCTTGGTCAGCGCCTGGGTCGTCGCGGCGATGTGCGCCGGGTCCTCCGCCGGCTCGCCCAACTCGACGAGCAGGCTCATCTCGTCGACGCCGTCGAGCCGTTCGACGACCAAGCGGGCGCGGCGGATCGATGGGTGCCGGCGCACCAATTCGGCAACCTGCTCCTGATGCACGAACATCCCGCGGATCTTGGTTGTCTGGTCGGCGCGGCCGAGCCAGCCCTTGATCCGATGATTGGTGCGCACGCAGCGCGCGGGTGCTGGCAGCATCGCCGAGAGATCGCCCGTCGCAAAACGAATGAGCGGGTATTCGGGCGTCAAGGTGGTCACCACGACTTCGCCGACCTCGCCCGGGCGTACCGGCTCGCCGGTTCCGGGGCGGACGATCTCGACAATGATGTCTTCGTCGAGGACCATTCCCTCTTCGGGCTCGCCGTCGGCGCCCACGCTCTCATAGGCGATGACGCCGACATCGGCGGTGCCGTAGCACTGCAGGACGGCAAGCCCACGGCTGCGAAACTCGCGGCGCAGGGCCGCCGGCAGGGCCTCGGCGGAGACCAGCGCTTTTTTCAACGAAGAGACGTCGGTGTGCTGGCTCGCCGCCCGGTCGAGCAGGATCTTCAGAAAGGATGGCGTGCCGACATAGCCGACCGGTTTCAGATCGGCAATCACCGCCAGCTGCTGCTCGGTCTGGCCGGTGCCGGCGGGGATGACCGGGCAGCCCAAAGCTTCCGCGGCACTCTCGGCCATCGCCCCGGCCGGGGTCAGGTGGTAGGAAAAGGTGTTGTGCACCAGGTCGCCGGCCCGGAACCCCGCGGCAAACAAGGCGCGGGCAAAACGCCCGTAATCCGGGCGCCTGCCCTCCGGCTCGTAGATCGGCCCGGGCGACGCAAAGATTCGGCGCAACGCGGAAACTGGCACCGCGGCAAAGCCGCCGAACGGAGGATCCCGGCGCTGCAGCGCGATCAACTCGGATTTTCGGGTCAGCGGCAATCGGGCGAGCGCCCGGCGGTCGGCAATCTCCTCCGAGCGCACCTCGGCGAATAGCTCGCGGTAAGCCGGACAGCGCTCCTTGGCCGCGGCGACGATCAAGGGAAGCTGCATCATCAGCGCCGCCTCCCGCTCGATGGGATCGCGCGCCTCGCGTTGATCGAAAAGTGCGGTTTCCACCTTTCGCCCCCCTCGCCCGACCCCGGCGCCCGCGGCAACCCGACCGAGCCAGCTGTTAAATGCGCCCCCGACCGGATGCCTACAACACGCACCGCCGACAACCGGGTAGCAAACCAATTCCGCAGCAGGTTTGCAACTGATGAGGCCTAGCGGCCGGCCAGTCATTTACAACGCGACCGAGACTTGCAGTCGAACCAAATGGTATCCTAAAGTCGCTGAGGTTGGGCAAACCAGCGCGAGTTGGAGAACATATCTGGGGGTGAAACGTGGACATTCTGCGGGGGAGCCGGCGCAAGCTTGGTCGGGTTGCGAGCATTTTGGGCCTCGTTTGCGGCCTCCTTCTGGGGGCGGCCCTCTTCGCTGCTCCGCCGACGGCGGCACAGCCGGCTTCAGGCGCCGAAGCCTCCCGCCTCGAAGCTAAAAAGGAAGCTTTGTTTCAGCAGATGCTGCGCAACCCGGCCAATCTCGACGCAACCTTTGCCTATGCCGACGTGTCCGCCCGCTTGGGCGATTACGAGGCGGCGGTCTCGGCGCTCGAGCGCATGCTGCTGTTCAACCCGAACTTGCCGCGGGTTCAGCTCGAGCTCGGAGCCTTGTATTTCCGGATGGGGTCTTACGATCTCGCGCGCGATTATTTTGCAAAGGCCGCGGCGGGCAACCCGCCGCCCGAAGTCCGTGCCCGCATCGACGAGTACATGGCGCAAATCGAAAAGGCCACGTCGCGCCATCACCTGTCCGGCTATGTCTTTCTCGGCGGGCAATACCAGAGCGACGCCAACGTCGCCCCCGGCTCGCCGTTTGTGCTGTCGCCGATCACCCCGGTCCTGCTCAACAGCCAATTCGTCCGGCAACCGTCGGGCAGCATCTTCGCCAGCGGATCGCTGCTCTACAGCTACGATCTCGAAGACCAGCGCCGTGATTCGATCGATGTGACCGCGGTCGGTTACCTGAACCATTATTTCAACTCCAACGTCAGCCGTCTCGACCTCGATCTGCTGGAAGTGACCGCCGGCCCGCGCATCAACTTTCCCGGTGGCGGGTTGCTCGGCAACG
>DATKHX010000035.1:0-9262 GCA_035510075.1 Allostellaceae bacterium | reverse complement strand
CCTCGTCGAGCAACACTTGATTGTGAAGATAGGGTCTAAGTTTTCGTAATATCTCAGAGAAATCGTCCAACTACTCGATTTGAGTCTGGATATCTTCCTGAACTATTGCGAGATGCTCAATTTGAACGGATGTATCAGAGACAACAGACCCGTCGAACTCCATTGCCCCGCCCATGTGTGCCACTACCAAATGCGTTTCATTGCCTGTTTCATCCGGCCTGTCCGCCACCATACTCGGTCCTCCGTAGGTTCGAATTCCCCTTAACATTTAGTGCCCAGTGTGTTAGTTGCAATATCCCTTGAAGCAGATATTGCGTTAATTTTTCGTTCTGACGCTAAATGTGGTGTTCTTCCCCGCTTCGCGTCATCCCGGCGTAGGCCGGGACCCATTTTTGCGCCGCTCGTGATCTGATCAGTGGGTCCCGGCCTTCGCCGGGATGACGATGGTTGATGCGGGAACGCAGCCACATGCCGCCGCTGTACCAGAGCCGGCTATGATCAGCCGCGAACTGCGCCGTCTTCGCCGATCAGGGTCAGGATCAGCGAGCGCCGGTGCGGCGAAGCGCGGTGCTCCCACAGGAAGAGCCCCTGCCACACGCCGAGCTGGATATGTCCGTCCGTTACCGGGATCGTCAGCTGGGTCTGGGTCAGCATGCTCTTGATGTGCGCCGGCATGTCGTCCGGCCCCTCGTCGTTGTGGCGGTAGAGTGCCGTGTCCTCGGGCACCAGCCGCCGCAAAAACGTGTCGATGTCGTGCCGCACATCAGGCGAGGCGTTTTCCTGGATCAACAGCGAGGCCGAGGTGTGCGGGATATAGGCGGTCAACAGCCCGCAAGTGATAGTTTGATCTTCGACCCAATGCGCGACCTCGGCGGTGATCTCCTTGATCTCGCGTGGTTGGGTGTCGAGACTCAATCGGGTCTGGGCGATGCGCATGGCCAACTCCTGCTCCACCAGATAAGCCGGGCACGGCCTACGGGCAACGGCGGCCGTGGTCTACCCCCCGGTTCGGGCGTATAGATCGGGCTGCGGCACTCGGAAAACGGCGTCGAGCGATGCTGAACACGCGGCTGACGACCTTGGATTTCGATCTCGGCCCCGAGATCGACATGCTGCGCGCGAGTGTGCGCGACTTCGCCGAGGACAAGGTGGCGCCGCTCGCCGCCGAGATCGACCGCGACGATCGCTTCCCGATCGAATTGTGGCCGCAGATGGGAGCGCTCGGGCTCCACGGCATTACCGTCGAGGAGGAATATGGCGGCGCCGGAATGGGCTATCTCGCCCATTGCGTGGCGATGGAGGAATTGAGCCGCGCCTCGGCCTCGGTCGGCCTCAGCTACGGCGCGCACTCGAACCTCTGCGTCAACCAGATCCGCCGCAACGGCAGCGACGCGCAAAAACGCAAATACCTGCCGAAGCTGATTTCCGGCGAGCATGTCGGCGCCTTGGCGATGAGCGAGCCCGGCGCCGGCTCCGATGTCGTTTCAATGCGGCTGCGCGCCGACAACAAGGGTGGCCATTGGGTGCTCAACGGCACCAAGCTGTGGATTACCAACGGCCACTACGCCGACACCCTCGTCGTCTATGCCAAGACCCGGCCCGAGGCCGGCGCACGGGGCATCACCGCCTTTTTGATCGAAAAGGGCTTTCCCGGATTCCGCCCGGCGCAGAAGCTCGACAAATTAGGGATGCGCGGCTCGCCAACCTCGGAGCTCGTTTTCGAGGATTGCGAGGTGCCCGCCGAAAACCTGCTCGGGGCCGAGGGGGAGGGGGTGCGCGTCCTGATGAGCGGCCTCGATTACGAGCGCGCGGTTCTCGCCGCCGGCCCGCTCGGCATCATGCAGGCCTGTCTCGACCTGGTCGTACCCTATGTCCACGACCGCCGGCAATTCGGCCAGCCGATCGGCGAGTTCCAGCTGATCCAGGCCAAGCTCGCGGACATGTACACCGCTATGAACGCGTGCAAAGCCTATGTCTATGCCGTGGCGCGGGCCTGCGACCATGGCCGCGCGACCCGCAAGGACGCCGCGGGGGCGATCCTCTACGCCGCCGAAAGAGCGACGACGATGGCATTGGATGCGGTGCAGATTTTGGGCGGCAACGGCTACATCAACGAGTTCCCCGCCGGGCGGCTGTTGCGCGACGCCAAGCTCTACGAGATCGGCGCCGGCACCTCCGAAATCCGCCGCATGCTGATCGGCCGCGAAATATTTGAGGAAAGCGCTTAGGTTGACATGCGCCTTGCGGTTCCCCGATGGTGTACCGATGGCTGAGTCGGTCACTCTCGAATTTCTCGGTAGGCAGTTCGAACGCGTTTTCGCCGAATTGGCTGCGATCCGCGACGAGCAGAGTGCGACCCGCGGGGACCTGACTGTCCTGACCAGCATCGTTTTACGCCACGATCCTACCCTGAACGCCATCCTCGATCAATTGCACGCGCTCACCGCACACATAACCGCTTCGACATCCGGTTGCGCCGCCTCGAGGAACAGCGGGCGAACCCGTAGTTGCATGACATGCGCCGACTGATCTCCTCCGGGTCGCCGTTCGAGGCAGCGGCCGGGTACAGCCGTGCCGTCGTCGACGGCGAATGGGTGTTTGTCGCCGGGACGACTGGGTTCGACTATGCGCGAATGACGATCGCCGACGACCCGGCCGAGCAGGCGCGCCAGGCGTTGCGCAACATCGAAACGGCATTGGCCGAGGCCGGCGCCGGCCTCGCCGATGTCGTGCGGGTGCGCTATTACCTTCCCGAACTCGCCGATTGGCCACAAATCATACCGGTGCTGGGCGAAGCCTTTGGTGCGATCCGTCCGGCCGCGACCGCGCTCGTCTGCGGCCTCGTCGATCCGCGCATGAAAATCGAGATCGAGGTCACCGCAAGGTGCCCCGCGGGGCATTAAGGCGGGTCGTTTCTTGCTCCGCATCCGGCATCCGGCTCTGCTCCTGCGATAGTCGATCGGCCGCCCGGTTGCGGACGGTGTGAAGCGCCGCCGATGCAGGGCAGCTCTGCCGTATTTTTAAGCAGCCTTTCGGAACGTTGCCGCGGTTGCTGTCGTTTCGCGACCATCATATCGAGGAGGGCACAACCGTGGGTGCTATTCTGCTTTGGCTGATCGGCATACCGATCCCGATCATCATCATCTTGCTGCTGCTGTGGCATTAGGCGAAAGCGAGGAGGTTTGCCATGGAAAGCTCGACAAGAATGAGCGAAGAGCGGATCGTCGCGGCCGGATATGCGCCGGCCGAGAGCCCGGTCTCGGCGATATCGTGGGCGGCGATCATCGGCGGCGCGTTTGCGATCGCGGCGATCAGCCTGATTCTGCTCGCTCTCGGTGCGGGGCTGGGGTTCGCCTCGGTGTCGCCATGGTCCAATTCCGGCGCGTCGGCGACGACGTTCACGGTCGCCGCAGCAATCTGGTTGCTGGTGGTGCAGTGGCTGTCGGCGGCGTTCGGCGGCTACCTGACCGGCCGGCTGCGCACCAAATGGGTGGCGGTGCACAGCGACGAAGTTTATTTCCGCGACACCGCGCATGGCTTTTTGGCGTGGGCCGTTGCGGTGGTGATCACCGCGGCGGTGCTGGCCTCGGCCACCTCGTCGCTGATCGGCGGCGCGGCGGGGGTTGTCGGTACGGCGGCGCAATCCGCGGCGCCGGGATCGACAGCTAACGCCGCTTCGGGCGCAGCGGCGCTCGATCCGACGGCGTATCTGGTCAACCAGCTGTTCCGCAGCGACCATCCCGACCTCAGCGGCAATCTGCCGGCGGCGCGCGCCGAGGCGACGCCGATCGTCGCCCGCGGTTTGAGCGATGGCGGCATGCCGGCCGCGGACAAGGCCTACCTGACCCGGCTCGTCACCGCCCGCACCGGCCTCGGCCAGCCTGATGCCGCAAAGCGCGTCGACGATGTCGACGGCGAGGTCAAAGCGGCGTGGCTGAAGGCGCACCAGGCTGCCGACAAGGCGCGCAAGGCGGCGTCCTACCTGTCGTTCTTCACCGCTTTCTCGATGGTGGTCGGCGCCTTTATCGCGGCGGTCGCGGCGACCGCCGCCGGCCACCGCCGCGACGAGATGCTGGCGCGCCGATAGAGTGACCGCGCACCGGACGCGGCCGATCCACGCGGGCGATCAGGGGGTCAGACCGGGGACCCCGCGATAGAGATCGGCAAGCGCGACATCGATCCGGATCGTTTCGAGCCGAAGCCGATCCCGTTCGCCGACCACTGTCGCCGCCCAATTTCCCCCGTCGCGGCGATAGACCGTCGCACCCATCCGCTCGGTCTCGACGTAGAGGATTTCCCGCAAGCTCGCGATCCGCTGGTAGGCCGGCAGCTTGACGAAAACATCATCGCGGTCGGTCCCGGGAGAGAGAATCTCGACGATCAACAGCGGCTGGTCGACGATCCCGCGACGATCGTCTCGGGGAGGCTCGCAGGTGATTGTGAAATCCGTTTCAAAATGGTCTCGACCTCGCGTCCCCTGCGGGGCAATCCCGGCTTGGATCAGGACCGCGCATCCCGGTGATTTCACGGCCACGGCATTGTAGAGCAAGCCTCCGAGCACCCCGGCAATGCGCTGATGGCGATCTCCGGGCGGCGCCATCGCGACGATGACCCCATCGAACAGCTGGTAGTGGCGCTGGTCGTTTGGGCAAGCGTCGAGAAATTCCTCGACGGTCAGCAGTTTGTAGGCGACTTCCATGCGCTTAACCTAGCGATACCAACGGCCTCTTTCCAGCGCGGTCAGTCGTCGTCCGGCTCGGCCAGCACTTCGGTGAAAAGGGCGCGGTCGATGTTGCCGCCGGTCTGGATCACCGCGACCTGCTTGCCGCGCAGCCGGTAGCGCTCCTGCAACGCCGCGGCGAAGGCCGCCGCACCCGCACCCTCGGCGACGTTGTGGGTATCGGTAAAGAGAATGCGCATCGCTCGGCGGATTTCGGCCTCGGTCACGGTCACGATCCGTGCCGCCCACCGCCTGATGACGTCGAGTGCTGCCGCATCGGGCACCCGCACCGCGAGCCCGTCGGCGATCGTGTCGGCGGAATTGGTTGCGACCGGCCGCCCGGCGGCAACCGACAGCGCGTAGGTTGGTGCGGCGGCAGTGACGACGCCGACGATCTCGGCCGTGCGGCCCAGCGCCTCGCGCGCCGCGATGACCCCGGAAATGCCGCTGCCGAGCCCGATCGGCACGTAGACGATGTCGAGGTCGGGGACCGCGCGGAACAGCTCCAGACCGTAGCTCGCCACGCCGCGCACCAGCAACGGGTCGTAGGAGCGCACGAGGTGCAGCCTCTCGCGCTCGGCCAATCCGACGGCGTATTCATATGCCGCCTGGAAATCGTGGCCCTCCTCGATCAGCCGCGCGCCGAACGCCGCCATCGACCGATTCTTCTCGACGCTGTTGCCGTGCGGCACGACGATCGCCGCAGCGAGGCCAAGCCGGGTCGCGGCATAGGCGATGCTCTGCCCGTGATTGCCGCGGGTCGCGGTCACCACCCCTGAAGTTTGCGGTTCGCGGCGCCTCAGCTCGTCCAAATAAACGAGCCCGCCGCGCAATTTGAACGCGCCGGTCGGGGTGTGGTTTTCGTGCTTGACCCATAATTCGGCGCCGACCCGCCGCGACAGCAGCGGCCAGCAATATTGCGGCGTCGGCGCCACCACCCGATGCACCAGCTCCGCCGCCGCTTCCAAGGTCGCGAGATCATCCATGATCGCTCATTCGCGCCGGTTTCCGCCGCCGGGTCAAGTCGTGCGCCAGGGTGCGGCGCGGCGCACCCGTCATTGGTTCTCGCGCGGCGCGGCGGGCCGGGGCGCGTGGGAATTGCACCGGCCGCTGCCGCCCGCGACTATCTGAAGCACGCCTCGCCTCTAAGGAAAATGTTGCTTTTCGGCCAAACCGAGCCCGCCTGCGCTTGGGCGCGGTGATTTGGCCTGGCAACTTTGTTGCGCCGCACAACGTTGGTGTCCCCGGGGTTCGGTTTTTAAGTTCGGCTCGCCTTCGCGGCACTCAGCCAAGGCGATCTCCCGGACACCTGCCAGTGGTCAGCGGTAAAATCGCCGGTGTGCGGATGCACGTCCGCCGGCCAAATCTTGGAGAAGGTTTTTGCACCAACGCTCGGGATCGACAAATCGTGCATGGCCGCCGATGACGCTCGGCGCGGCCGGTCTAACCGCGGCCGTCCTCGGGACGGCGGCTTTGCTGGTCGCGCGCCGCGCCCGTCGGGCGGAGCGGGACAATCCGCCCGCTGGCCGCTTCCTCGACATCGAGGGCGTCCATCTCCACTATCTCGAACGAGGGAAGGGGCCGCCGCTCGTGCTGCTGCACGGCAACGGCGCCATGCTGCAGGATTTCGAGATCAGCGGCACGATCGAGCGGCTGGCGCAGAGATATCGTGTCATTGCCGTCGATCGCCCCGGCTTCGGTCACACGAACCGCCCAAGGTCTCGGATTTGGACATCAGCCGCCCAGGCCGATCTCGTGCACAAGGCGCTCGTGCGGCTCGGCATCGATCATGCGATTATCGTCGGGCATTCCTGGGGGACGTTGGTGGCGCTCTCGCTGGCGGTCTACCACCCGGCGGATGTGCACAGCTTGGTTCTGCTTGCGGGCTATTATTTCCCTGCCCTCCGCGCCGACGCGCTCGCGTCCTCGCCATTCGCCGCTCCCGTCATCGGCGATGTGCTGAACCATACCGTCGCACCATTTCTTGGGCGCGCGCTGCGCTCGCGGGTGTTCCGCAAGCTCTTTGCGCCCGCTCCCGTATCGTCGCGTTTCCACGCCGAATTCCCGACCGAGCTTGCGCTGCGACCCTCCCAGCTCCAGGCGAGCGCCGCGGACACCGTGTTGATGGCGCCCTCGGCCGCGGCTCTCGCAAAGCGGTACGGCGAGCTCAAGATGCCGGTGGTCATCATGGCCGGGAAAGACGATCGGATTGTCGACTTCGCGCAGCAACCCGGCCGCCTGAACGACGTCTTGCCAGGCGCGGTCTTGCTGCCGCTCGACGGCGCCGGCCACATGCTTCATCACACCGCCCCCGACAGGGTCCTAGAGGGCATCGACCTGGCGGCCGCGGCTGCCCACCCGGCGGAGGGCGAGATCGTTTATTCGACGCGACCGCAGCCGAACAGCGTCGGCGCAAACCCCGAGGCGGCGATGTCTCGTTCGGACATGCCGTAAGCAAATCTTTGAACCCGGAAAACTGGTCAGCCGTCACTCGCCGCTCTGCGGTCTATCGGGTGGGGCCGGCGCATCGGCAGATTCGGCTGTAGCGGCGTCTTGCGAAGCGATCGGGGCCGGTGGTGCATCGGGAGCCGGGTTCGCGGGGTTCGGCAGTTGCGCGCGGGCGAGGCGGGCGAGCCGCTCCTTGACGAGGGTGAGGGCGTCCTGGCCGACCGGTGCCGCGTCGCCCGGGTCGGCGGCGACCGCGCTCGGGTCCGCCTTGCGCAACAATTCGAACAACAGCTTGGTGGCCGCGAGGTCGGCCCCGGCCGATTTTTCGACCAGCCGGCGGATCACGACCTCGCGCTTGCTCTGCCGTCGCGGCTGGCCGTTGTCCCCGGGCACCACAGCCGGCGCGTCGAGCGCCTGCCGCAGCAGGGCCGCCAGGGCCTTGGAGCCGCGCGGCCGGCCCCTCGGGTTGGCGTTGTTGCCTTTTTTGAACCGGTTCGCGACCGGTGGTTTCTTGTAGCCGATTTCGTAATCCCGCGGATTGTCGGATGGCATTTTCCCTCTTGCCAAACGGGCGGCGGTGCCTCAGCAGCATCCACCATACCCGTAATCGCATTTATTGTCAATTACGCAATGCCCTCGCGGCAATACGACGAATTCCCGCTTCGGCCCCGGGTTCAGCTTGCGGGCCGTTGGCGCTTGAAGGACAGTTTGATCCCGCCGGTGCCGCCGATCTTGCCGCCGCTACCGAGGATGCTGATCTGCCCTTCCGAGCTGACCTCGATCGACAGCTCGACCTCCTCCAGCGACAATCCCACCTCCGACCGCGCCTGATCGAAGACGTCGCCGACCACCGCGAGGAGGTTCCCGATCTCGCGCTTTAGATCGTCGGCGTTGATCTGGACGCGCTGGCTCAACGACTTGCGGGTCTGTTGAACCAGGCTCGATCCAAAACCGCCGCCGACATCTTCCGAGCTACGGCCCCCTTCGGTTACTTCGACGGTCTCCGTGGCCGCGACTTCGGTGACGAACCACAGCGATCCCTGGTCGCCGGCCATGCCCCGCTCCCTTCGCTAATCGCACACGACTCTGATGCCGATGCGGCCCTGCCAACCTGGATTGTCGGGCGGGATTGCGTCGCGATAGGCCGAGCGGCAGATCGCCGGATTGTGCGACCACGACCCGCCGCGCAGGATGCGGTTGCCGTCCGGTGGCCCCGCCGAGAATGCGCTGCCGTCATCAGGCGCATCGTCATAGGTCGCGGTCGCGATGTCGAGGCAGAATTCCCAGACGTTGCCGTGCATATCGTAGAGACCGAACCGGTTCGGCGGAAAGCTGCCGGCGCGCGTCGTCGTCCCGCGAAAGACCCCTGCCGGACCCAGTCCATAAGCCCCCGAGCCGTATTTGACCCCGTCGTAATCATCCGATGCGATGCTCTTGCCGTCGCTGTCGCCGCATACGGCTCCCCCGGCGCCGCAATAATTCGCCAGATCGGTGGTGATCGTCGGCCCGACGTTGAAGGCGCTCGTCGTACCGGCGCGGCAGGCATATTCCCATTGGGCCTCGCTCGGCAGCCGATAATCGCGTCCAGTGATCGCGGCGAGGCGTCGGCAGTATTCCTCGGCCTCGTACCAGGTAATGCTCTCGACCGGCAGGTCGATGCCGCGAAAGAATGACGGGCTGGGGTTGAGGTCGTGCCGCACCTTTTCCGGATGCGCCATGATCACCGCCAGCCATTGCGCCTGGGTTATCGGCGCCGCACCGATAAAAAACGTAGCCAACCTCACATGGTGCTGCGGCCCCTCATTGGGCCGGCGCGCGGGCTCGTCATTGGGCGAGCCCATCGTAAAGCTGCCAGCGGGGATCGCGACCATATCGAGGCTGTTGCCCGACCCGAGATCTTCGGTGAACACCGCGGCACTGGCACGCCGCGCCGGCTGACGCATGCCCTTCTGATTGACCGTCGCAAAGTCGAAGCGGGTGGCACGCAATGGCGGCCGCGACAGTTTGCGGCGAATGAACGGCACCGCCACTGCGGCGCCTGCTCCGGCGGCTGCCAGAATGCTAATGGCCAGCGCACGCCGCCGCGTCAGCATC
>DATKHX010000034.1:0-6333 GCA_035510075.1 Allostellaceae bacterium | reverse complement strand
CTTTCATGCCCCGGGACCCGACCAGGCGCGGTTCCTCAAACTCTTCGCCGAGCAGGTCGCGCCGTTGCTGAGGGCGAAGCTCGGGTAATGACCCGCGAGGTTGCGATCACGGCACTGGCCGGCATCAAGCTGGTCGAGCCCGGCGACGATCTCAGCGCGATCACGGTTGAGGCGTTCGCCGCCAACGGCTTGACGCCGGAAACGGGCGACGTATTGGTCGTGGCGCAAAAGATCGTGTCCAAGGCCGAGGGACGCTATGTCGACGTGGCGAGCGTCGCGCCGTCGCGGCGGGCGACAGCACTCGCCGCGGAAACCGACAAGGACCCGCGTTTTGTCGAAATCGTGCTCGGCGAGTCGAAACGGGTGGTGCGCCATCGGCCGGGGCTGCTGATCGTCGAGCACCGGCTCGGTTTTGTCATGGCGAATGCCGGCATCGATCACTCGAACATCCCGACCGGCGACGGGGTCGACCGGGTGCTGCTGTTGCCCGAGGACCCGGACGGCTCGGCCATCCGGCTCCGCCAGCGGATCGCCGAGGCTTGCGGCGTGCAAATCGCCGTCATCATCAGTGACAGCTTTGGCCGGGCGTGGCGCAAGGGGACGGTCGGCATCGCGCTCGGCGCCGCCGGCCTGCCGGCGGTCGTCGACATGCGCGGGCAGCCCGACCTCTTCGGGCGCGAGTTGCTGGTGACCGAAATCGGCTTTGCCGACGAGATCGCCGCCGCCGCCGGGCTGGTCATGGGTCAGGCCGACGAGGCGATCCCGATGGTGCTGGTCCGCGGGCTGCGCTGGTCCGCTCCGGAGACACCGGCCGCCGCCTTGGTCCGCCCCGCCGAGCATGATCTGTTCCGATGACGGGCGACGCGGGCTCGGTTCTGGCGCTGTCGGGTGGGGTCGGCGGCGCCAAATTGGCGCTCGGCCTCTACCGGGCGCTGCCGCCCGGCGCGCTGACCGTCATCGCCAACACCGGCGACGATTTCGAGCATTTGGGGCTCGCCGTTTCGCCCGACCTCGACACCCTGCTCTACACCCTCGCGGGTCTCGACAATTCCGAGACCGGGTGGGGCCGGCGTGGCGAAACCTGGACCTTCATGGCAGCACTCGAAGCCCTCGGCGGCGAGACCTGGTTCAGTCTCGGCGACGGCGATCTTGCGACCCATGTCGAGCGCACCCGGCGCCTCGCCGCCAGCGAGAGCCTCTCCGCGATCACCGACGATTTTCGCCGCCACCTCGGGATTTCGGCGCGGTTGTTGCCGATGAGCGACGATGCTGTGCGCACGCGTTTGTTGACCGAGGAAGGTTGGCTCGACTTCCAGGATTATTTCGTGCGGTTGCGGTGCGCCCCTGTTGTGCGCGAGATCGTCTTTGCCGGCGCCGCAGCGGCGCGCGCCCATCCCGATTTTCTCGCCGCCCTCACCGACGGCAATCTGCGCATGGTCGTGATCTGCCCGTCGAACCCGCTGATCAGCATCGACCCGATCCTGAGCCTGCCGGGGGTGCGCGACGCGCTGCGCGCCAGCCATGCGCCGGTCGTCGCCGTGTCGCCGATCATCGGCGGCAAGGCGGTCAAAGGCCCGACTGCAAAGATGATGGCCGAACTCGGGCTGCCGGTCGACGCGGCGGCGGTCGCGCGCCATTACGGTGATCTCCTAGACCATTACATAATCGACGATGCCGATGCGGGCGCCGTGACCGGCCTCGACGTCCCGGTAACCGCGACGCGCACATTGATGGAAACCATGGCGGACCGCGAGGCGCTGGCGCGGGTGGTGCTGACGGCCGGCCGAGGCTTTTGATGATGGATTTGTGGGCGGTCGTCCCGGTCAAGGAACGCGACCGGGCCAAGGAGCGGCTCGCTCCATTGCTGCCGGCCGACACGCGCCAGGCGCTGGCCTTGGCGATGCTCGAAGACGTGCTGTCGGCGCTTGCCGCCGTCGAAGGGCTCGCGGGCCTCGTCGTCGTCACCGTCGATCTCGCCGCGCGCCGGCTGGCGTTGCGCTATGGGGCGCGCGTCGTCGAAGACGGGGCTCGCGACGGCCATACGGGTGCCGTCACCGCCGCCGCTCGGCTGCTCGCTGCCGAGGGGCACGGCGGAATGCTGACCCTGCCGGGCGACATCCCGCTCGTCACCGCCGACGAGATCGGCCAAGTCGTCGTCGCGCATCGCCCGGCGCCGTCATTTACGATCGTCCCGTCGCATGACGAGGGCGGCTCGAACGCGGTCCTGCTGTCGCCGCCTGACGCGGTGCCGCTGCGCTTTGGCGTCGACAGCTTTTTCCCGCATCTGCGCGCCGCCGAAGCGCAAGGCATTCGTCCGACCGTGTTGCGCCTCTCGGGCATCGCACTCGACATCGACAACCCCGAGGACCTCGCCGCCTTTCTGCGGACACCGTCCCAGACGCAGACACGGGCGTTGCTTGACGAAAGGGGCGCGCTGACGGCTCCCTTGACGTCATGGCCGGGCTCGATTTCATCATCCAAGTCTACCGGCAACAGTCGGAGCCCCGATCGCGTGGATGCCCGGATCATGTCCGGGCAGGGCGAGCAAGGACAGGAGGATCTTGCGCAATGACCAGCGACCAGATTTTGGCACGGGCTGTGGCCGGACATCGCCTCGCCGCGGATGAGGCTTTGGCGCTGGCCGATGGCGGGCCTGCCGAGCTGCGCCCGCTGATGGAGGCCGCGGCCGCCTTGCGCGACATCGGCCACGGCGATCTCGTCTCCTATTCCCCCAAAGTGTTTATCCCGCTGACCCAGCTATGCCGCGACGTGTGCCACTACTGCACCTTCGCCCATCCGCCGCGGCCCGGTGAGCCGATCTACCTTTCCGCCGAGGAGGTGCTGGCGATCGCCCGCGCCGGGGCCGAGGCCGGATGCCACGAAGCGCTCTTCACGTTGGGCGACAAGCCCGAGCTGCGCTATGCCGCCGCACGCGAGGCGCTGGCCCGGCTCGGCCATGAGACCACGTTGTCCTACCTCGCCGAGATGGCGGGGCTGGTGCTGCGCGAGACCGGGTTGTTGCCGCATTTGAACCCGGGGGTCATGACCCGCGCCGATCTCGACGCGCTGCGCCAAGTCTCGGCCTCGCAAGGGATCATGCTCGAAAGTGCCTCCGAGCGGCTGCGACGGCGCGGCGGCCCGCATTTCGGCTCGCCCGACAAGGAGCCGGCGTTGCGGCTCGCCACGATCAGGGCGGCGGGCGAGGCCGCGGTGCCGTTCACCTCGGGCATCCTGATCGGCATCGGCGAGACCCGGCGCGAACGAGTCGGGTCGCTGCTGGCGTTGCGCGACCTCAACGACCGCTACGGCCATATTCAGGAAATCATCATCCAGAATTTCCGCGCCAAGCCCGGCACGCGGATGGCGCACGCCCCCGAGCCCGATCTCAACGACCATCTGTGGACGATCGCCGTGGCGCGGCTGATTTTCGGGTCCGACATGAACCTCCAGGCGCCGCCCAATCTGAACCCCGACGGGCTCGGCGAGATGGTGATGGCCGGGATCAACGACTGGGGCGGCGTGTCGCCGGTGACTCGCGACCACGTTAACCCCGAGGCGCCGTGGCCGGCGCTCGACCGCCTCGCCCGCCAGACTGCCGCTGCCGGCAAGCAATTGGTCCCGCGCCTCGCGGTCTACCCCAGTTATGCCCGCGCACCCGAACGCTGGCTCGACCCGGCATTGCGCGCGCCGGTGTTGCGGGCGATGGACGCCGCAGGCTTCGCCCGCCCCGATTTTTGGGTCGCCGGCTCCGGCAGCGAGCCGCCGGCCCTCACCCACCCGACCCTTCGGGCCGGGTCCCCCCTCTCCCGCATTGCGGGAGAGGATCCTGAGCGCAGCGAAGGAGGTGAGGGGCTGCTCACCACGACGCTCGACCGCGCCATGATCGGCGAGGCGTTGACCGAGGCCGAGATCGTGCGGCTATTTCAGGCGCGCGGCGACGCCTTCGCGCAGGTTTGCGAGGCCGCCGACCGGCTGCGCCGCCGGGTCAACGGCGACACCGTCAGCTATGTCGTGACGCGCAACATCAACTACACCAACGTGTGCTATTTCCGCTGCCAGTTCTGCGCGTTTTCAAAGGGCAAGCTCAGCGAGAATTTGCGCGGACGGCCCTACGACCTCGATCTCCCCGAGATCCGGCGCCGGGTCGAGGAAGCATGGGAGCGCGGCGCCACGGAGGTTTGTCTGCAAGGCGGCATCCACCCCGAATACACCGGCGCCACTTATCTGTCGGTGTGCCGCGCGATCAAGGAGGCGGTGCCCGGCATCCACGTCCACGCTTTCTCCCCGCTCGAGATTTGGCAGGGTGCGAAGACCCTCGGCCGGACCCTCCCCGATTTCCTGGGCGAGCTGAAAGAGGCGGGGCTGAGTTCGCTGCCCGGCACCGCGGCCGAAATCCTCGACGACGAAATCCGCGCCGTGATCTGTCCCGACAAGATCAAGACGGCGCAGTGGCTCGAAGTCATGGAGGCGGCGCACGGGGTCGGCCTGCGCAGCACGGTGACGATCATGTACGGCCATGTCGAGCGCTACGAGCACTGGGCGCGGCATCTGTTGCGCATCCGCGCCTTGCAGGCTAGGACCGGCGGGTTTACCGAGTTCGTGCCGCTGCCGTTTGTGCCGATGGAAACGCCGATCTATCTGAAGGGCCGCGCCCGCCGCGGCCCCACTTGGCGCGAGGCGGTATTGATGCACGCGGTGGCGCGTCTGGCGCTGCACCCGGTCATCGCCAACATCCAAACCTCGTGGGTCAAGATGGGCAGCGGCGGTGCTGCGTTCTGCCTAAATGCCGGGGCCAACGACATGGGCGGCACCCTGATGAACGAAAGCATCACCCGTGCCGCGGGCGCCGTCCACGGCCAGGAGATGCCGCCCGCGGCGATGGGGGCGCTGATCCGCGAGATCGGCCGCACCCCGCGCCAGCGCACCACGCTCTACGCCGACGCCCCGGCAACGCGCAACGCCGCGGCCTTCGCCGCCGCGCCCTTGACCGAGCCCGTCAACACCCCCGCCCGCCGCTATGAGCGCCGCCCGGCGAGCGCCGCCGCCGATTGAACCGCGATGGCAGGATATCCCGATCCATTGGCGGACCGACAATGATCACGGCCCATTCGCGGTATCGCCCGGTAATCCGCCGGCTCCAAAGCTCGCTACGATGAACCGCCGCACCGGAGAGTTTTCGGCGATCTTCGGCATGCTGCGGCTCGCGGCCTTGTGGTTGGCGATGTTGTTGGCGATGGCGGCGGCGCTGTCGCCAGCCTGGGCTGCCGAAAGCTCGAAATGCGGGGTCGGGCTCGCCTTATGGGGCGACGGGCGACACGACGACACTGCGGCCTTGAACGCCTGGTTCCGCGGCGATCCGGTGTTCTGGGGCCGGACTGGCCGTGAGGTCGGCCCGCAGATCGCCGACCGCGTCTTTCGCCTTAGTTTGCCGATCTTCATCCCGAGCGGCACCGGCCGCAGCATCGTGCATTTCCAATTCATCTGGCCCGAGCGCAAGGAGCTGGTTTCGGGCGGCATGATCGCCGCCGGCGCCGACCCGAAGCAACCGCCGGTCGCCTCGGGGCTGACCAAGATTGGCGCCGGGCCCGACGAAGGCGTGCCGTTTCCGAGCGTCACCCCCAGGCCCGCCCCGCACGGTGACCGAGCCGACTGCCTCGTTTCTTGAGGCGTTTGCGATCGGGGTAAGTTCGCTCGGTAGAGCGTGGAAGAGCCGGCGGATCGGCGACAGCGGTGACGCAACGAGCCGGCCGGCTCTCCCGATGCTGTCGACGGCCGACGGGCCGCGCCGGCCACTGTCGGCCGCCGGGCTTGTAATCAAGATCAAGCTGGTTGCGGGGGTAGGATTTGAACCTACGACCTTCAGGTTATGAGCCTGACGAGCTACCGGGCTGCTCCACCCCGCGGTAATCGGATCGGCGGTCGACGCCACTTGCGATCGCGACCGCTCGACCATCGGTCCGCGGACGCGGCGCGTACCGACCGCGCGCCGCAACGAGCGGAGGCGATGCGGTGTGGCTCGATCGGACAAAGGGCCCCGGTTGATTGGGGGCCGGGAGAGCCTGGCGGCGACCTGCTCTTCCGCGTCTTGAGACGCAGTACCATCGGCGCTGAGGGTTTTCACGGCCGAGTTCGGGATGGGATCGGGTGTTTGGCCCCTCGCTGTGGCCACCAGGCTGTCCCGGCCCCCGGGATGTCCGGGGGAGGGGGATTTGCGAATGCGGAGGGAGTGTCGGCGGCGAGTGTCGGCGGGCGCGGCGCCTGGGGTTGGCGCTGGCCGCTGCACGCCGGCGGGGCTCCGGTCTGGTTTGGTGATGCCAGACTTGGGATCGAACG
>DATKHX010000033.1:0-2920 GCA_035510075.1 Allostellaceae bacterium | reverse complement strand
CCGTTCGGCGGCAGCCGGCCGATCATCATGAACGCCGCGGCATCGCCGACCGGACAAGCCTTTGCGATCCGCAACTGCGACGCGCTGTTCTCGAATGCGTCGCTCGGCAGGCTCGACGCCTTCGCCGCACACATCGCCAATGTGCAGGCGCAGGCCCAAGCGCAGGGTCGCGCGATCGACGTGTACACCGTCGCGGTCGTCACCTGCCGCCCGTCGAAGCGCGAAGCCGAGAACTATTACCGTCACTGCGTGATCGACCACGCCGACTGGGCGGCGGTGGACCATATTCTCGCGATGCGCGGGGTCACGCGGCAAGCCTACCCCGAGGATTTCGAGGAACGCCGCGCCTTTCAGGCGAACGGCATGGGCGGGGTCCCGATCGTCGGCGACCCGGATACGGTCGCCGCCGATCTGATGCACCTGAGCGCCGCCGGCGCGCGCGGCATCGGATTGTCTTTTGTCAACTACCTCGACGAGCTACCGTATTTCTGCGCCGAAATCTTGCCCCGCCTGGCGCGAGCGGATCTGCGCGAACCGCTGTGAGCGGCGTGCCGCGCAACCGATCAAACCGTTCGTGCTGGGTCCGAAACGTCGCAAACGATTTCGAACATCTTGGAGTCATTCCCGCGAAAGCGGGGATCCAGGGAACCGGCGCTACGACGGTCGTCGCTCTGGACCCCCGCTTTCGCGGGGGTGACGATGAGGGTAATTTTCTCTTTACCCGCGCCCGACGAGCGGGCTCAAATGGTCTGCGGTTGCGGTGCCGGGCTTTCCGAGCGGCGGCGGCGCTCGGCCATGAACTCGTCGAACTCGACCTTGTCCTTGGCGTGGCGCAGCCGGTCGAGAAATTCCATGAACTCGCGCTGCTCTTCTTCGAGCCGGCGCAAGGTTTCGGCGCGGTATTCGTCAAAGGCGCGGTTGCCGGTCGCCGCGCGATAATTCGGACCCGATCCGCGGTAACCCCAGCGCTCGGCTGCGGCCTGCATCCGCCCCATGCGCTGCTGCATCCGTTCCATGCGCCGCTGCCAGCGGCTCCCGCCGCCCTGCGCCCAGCATGCCATCCGTCCACTCCCTATCAAAAAGCCGAGAACAACGAGGCCGAGCGGCCACCACAGGATAAAGCTCAGCACCGTCAACACGATCCATGCCGGCTTGCCGATGTCGTCCAAACGCTCCGCCCACAAGGTGAAGCCCAGGACGGCCAACCCGACCGATGCCGGCTTGCCGATGTCGTGCAAATGCGCCGCGAGGTGATGATGCATGGCCGCACCATGTGAATGTGTCTAACATTTACATATATCCAGCCCCGGCGCTTGTCAAGCATCGGTCGATCACTCTTTCGGCTCGGCCGGCTCGGCGATGACCCCGAGCCCGCGCAGATAGACCAGCATGCCGGCTTCGAGCAGTTCTTCCGGGGTCATCGGCAACCGCCGCCGCCCGCCGTCGCCGCGCGAAAACAGCGACGCGATGCCGTGCGACAACGCCCAGGCGTGGAGCGCCATCATCAGTGCCGGCGGCCGTTTTTTTTGTGGCAGGCGCGCGCACAACACCTCCGAGGCATGACGCAACACCGCAAAGCTGCGATCGGCGGCCTGACGCAGGGCGAGGTCATCGTCAAAGGACAGCCCGGCCTCGAACATCGCCGAGTAGTAAGCCGGCTCGTCGCGGGCAAAGGCGAGATAGGCGCGGCCGACATTCTCAAAGGCGGTGAAAGGATCGGGGCTGCCGTCGTTCCAGGCGCGTTCGAGATGTTCGGCGAACAGCTCGAAGCCGCGGCGTGCGACATCGGCGATCAGCGCGTCGCGGTCGCGAAAATGCCGGTAGGGTGCGGCCGAGCTGACCCCGGCCGAGCGCGCGGCGTCGGCAAAGGTGAACCCGCCCGGCCCCTTTTTGGCAATCAGGTCGAGGGCGGCCTCGATCAACGCCTCGCGCAGGTTGCCGTGATGATAGCCGCGACGCCCATCCGGCCCTCTGCCCGACCAGCTCATCGGCGCGCCCGGTTCATCGCTTCGACCAGCTCATCGCGGCGCCTGGCTCATCTGTTCGAGCAGTTCGCCCAACCAACCACCCCCGCTTTCATGTAAGTCTTATTTACATCAAATCGTGCCCGGCTGGCAGCGCCGTTAATAGCGCACATATCCGCCCAACTTCTCAGGTCGGCATCGCCCCGCCAAAGGCCGGACGCGACCGCTGACATTTTGTTTTGTGGGAAGATCAAGCATGGCGAGTTCCGGATCGAAACAGTGATCCGAATTGGCCGTCGCGGCCTCGGCGATCGCCATTCCCGCGACCTGAGGCACGAATTTGGGCAGCATCCGAATTGACCGGCCTCGCGTCATTCGATATATGTAGCCGGAATGATATAGCCGGATAGATAAGGGTGGCTAGACGATGGCGTTTCATGTCAGGGATGTCGCTACCGATATCGCCGTGCGCCGGTTGGCGAAGCTCAAGGGGAAGACGCTGACCGAGACGATCCGCGAGGCGGTCGAGCTCGAATACGAGCGGACGCGTGCGGCGGTTCCGTTAATCGAGCGCTTGAAGCCGATCCAGGAGGAGCTGAAGTTGCTCTCGAAACCGGGCGGGCTGCCCGCGGATAAGGCCTTCTTCGACGAGCTGTCGGGCGAGCCCTAATGTTTCTCGATGCTTCGGCAATGATTGCGATTCTCGTCGTCGAAGATGACGCGGCAGCGCTGACGAAACGCCTCGAACAGGCTGCTGAGGCGATAACCTCGCCAATCGCGCTTTACGAGGCGGTCCTGGGGGTCGCGCGAGTGTGCAACCTACCAATTCCCGCCGCTCGAGCGATAGTGGACCGTTTTCTCGAACAAGCCTTGATACGAGTCATGCCGATCACAGTCGAAATTGGCCGCCATGCGGTCTCCGCATGTGAACAATACGGCAGGGGACGACACCCTGC
>DATKHX010000032.1:0-4819 GCA_035510075.1 Allostellaceae bacterium | reverse complement strand
GGGCTGCCGGTCGGGCCGGGCAAGGTCATCGACGCCGTGCAGGCAGTGGAGGCCGTCGGCATTACCGACCGCCGCGACTTCTATTGGACGCTGCACGCGGTGTTCGTCAACCGGCCGGACCAGCGGCTGATCTTCGATCAGGCGTTTCACGTCTTTTGGCGCAACCCGGACCTGTTGAAAAAAATGATGGCGCTGGTGCTGCCCGAAATGCGCGTGCCGGGCGAAGAAGACCGCGGCCCCGAAATGGCGCGCCGGCTAGCGGAAGCACTGCATCCGAACCGCGACCAGCCGGCGGGCGAGCCCGAGGAGGTCGAGACCGAGCTTGATGCGGTCATGACCTTTTCCGACCGCGAGCAGTTGCGCGCCATGGATTTCGAGAAGATGTCATTGGACGAGCTGGCGCGCGCCAAGGCGGCGATCGCGCGGCTGCGCCTGCCGGTCCAGGACGTGCCGACCCGCCGTTTCGCGCCCGACCCGCGTGGCGCACGGGCCGATCTGCGGGCAACCTTGCGCGCGGCGTTGCGGTCGGGCGGGCTGATCGAATTGAAGCGCAAAAGCCGGCGCCGCCGCCCGCCGCCGCTGGTCGTACTGTGCGACATCTCGGGCTCGATGAGCCGCTACAGCCGCATCTTTCTGCATTTCATGCACACCGTCACCAACGACCGCGACCGGGTCTACACCTTCGTTTTCGGCACGCGGCTCACCAACATCACCCGCTATTTGCGCCATCGCGACGTGGATCTGGCGCTAGAGCGGGTCGGCGAGGCGGTCGCCGACTGGTCGGGCGGGACGCGCATCGGCCATTCAATCGCCGAGTTCAACCGGCTGTGGTCGCGCCGGCTCTTGGGCCAGGGTGCGATCGTCATGCTGATCACCGACGGCCTCGATCGCGATGCCGGCACCGGGCTGGCGCGCGAGATGGACCGGCTGCACCGGTCGTGCCGCCGGCTGATTTGGCTGAACCCGCTGTTGCGCTACGAGGGGTTCGAGCCAAAATCACTGGGGATGCGGGCGATGATGCCCCATGTCGACGAGTTTCGGCCGGTGCACAATCTCGAGAGCCTCGAAGAGTTGATCCAAGCGCTGAGCGCGCCGGCGGCGAGGCGCGGCCCGGCGGCCCCGGCATTGCGGCTTTACCAGGAGAGGGCGGCATGAGCGATACGGCGGAAATCCTCGAACAGGCGGCGCGTTGGCGCGAGGCGGGGTCGGGTGTGGCACTGGCGACGGTGGTCACGACCTGGGGGTCGTCGCCGCGGCCGGTCGGCGCCAAGCTCGCGGTCGACGACAAGGGGGCGATGGTCGGCTCGGTCTCGGGCGGCTGCGTCGAGGGTGCGGTTGTCGAGGAGGCGCAAGAGGTGATCCGCGACGGCAAGCCGCGGCTGCTCGATTTCGGCGTCTCGAACGACCAGGCCTGGGAAGTCGGCCTCGCCTGCGGCGGCAAGATCCAGATCTTTGTCGAGCGCGTCGAATGAAGGGCCGCATTCTCGACCGGGTGGTCGCCGCCGGGCGCGAGCACCGCTCGGTAGCACTCGCCACCGAGCTCGCCAGCGGCCGGCAATTATTGCTCGACGGCCAGACGGCCGAGGGCGACCTGACGCTCGACGCACCGGCGCTCGACCGGGTGCGGGAGATCTGGCGCAGCGGCCGCAACCGCACCGTCGAAACGGCGAAGGGTGCCGTGTTTGTCGAGGTGCTGACGCCGCCGCATCGCTGCTTCGTCATCGGTGCGGTGCACATCGCGCAGCCGCTGGCGCAGATGCTGACCCTGGCCGATTACGCGGTGACGGTGATCGACCCGCGAGGGGCGTTCGCGACGGCGGCGCGGTTCCCGAATGTCGAGCTGGTCAGCGAATGGCCCGATGAAGCGCTCGAACGGCTGCAGCCCGATCGCGGCTCGGCGGTTATCGCCTTGACCCACGACCCGAAGCTCGACGACCCGGCGTTAGCGGCGGCGCTGCGCTCGGAAAGTTTCTACATCGGGGCACTCGGCTCGCGCCGCAATCACGCCGGACGTTGCGCGCGGTTGAAGGAGCTGGGTTTTGCCGACACTGACCTCGCCCGGATACACGGGCCGATAGGTCTGGCGATCGGGGCGATATCGCCGGCGGAAGTGGCGATCTCGATCGTCGCCGAAATGACCCGCGTCCTACGCCAAGGTGAGGCCGCGGAGGCGGTACTCCCGGCCCAACAGGACACGCACCCGTCGCCGCTTGGTTAATCAAGGCCGCTTGGTTAATCAGGACCGCTTGGTTAATCAGGACTGTGCCGTGGTGCCGCGGCCCAAGTTGTGAGCTATACTGAGGACGAGGAGCCTCGGCTGAGGATCGAGTTGATGCAAGCCGACATCGAAAACAAACGCGCCGACACCGACTACAAGCGCGGGCTCTTGCGCTTCGAGCCGTGGAAAATCGTCATCGGCGCTTTCGCCGCTGGCGGGATCATCTTCGGCGCTCTTGGATACAAGATCGGCTCGACGCCGCCAGCACCGATCATCATCCAACAACTCCCGCCGCCTGCGGCGCGATAAAAACACCGCTGGCGATTCCACGAATGTTTCCAGGTATCCAGGAGGGAAGGTGAAATTCGGCGAGATTCCGGTTGGCGAAGCCGAAGGTGCGATCCTCGCGCACAGCCTGAGGCTCGGCGCGACGGCGCTGAAGAAGGGTCGCGTGCTGGCGAAGGCCGACCTCGAGCTGATCACCGGCGCCGGGCTCTCGGCCGTCACCGTCGCCCGGCTCGAACCCGGCGATGTCGGCGAGGATACGGCGGCGGAACGGGTCGCCGCTGCGGCTGTCGGCTCCGGCGTTTCGGCGGCGGCGCCGTTTACCGGCCGGGTCAACCTTCATGCCGAGACGCGCGGCGTTCTGGCGTTCGACCGCGAGCGGGTCGACCGCCTCAACCTCGTCGACGAGGCGATTACGCTCGGGACGTTGCCGCCGTTCGCGGTCGTCGAGCCGCGCCAGATGGTCGCCACGATCAAGATCATTCCGTTCGCGGCACCCGAGCAAGCGGTCAAGGATTGCGTCAAGCTGGCGATTGGCGAAGGGCCGTTGCTGCGCGTGGTGGCGTTCCGGCCGCTTGCAATCGGGCTGATCCAGACGCGGCTACCCGGTCTCAAGGAAAGCATCCTCGACAAAACTCGCGAGGTGACGGTGGGCCGGCTGTCGGTGCTCGGCTGCCGGCTCGTTTCCGAGGAGCGCTGCGCACATGAGAACGCGGCGCTCGCCGCGGCGATCCGCGACGCCTTCGGCCACGGCATCGACATGCTGCTGATCCACGGCGCCTCGGCGATCCTCGACCGCCGCGACGTGATCCCGGCGGCGATCGAGGCCGCGGACGGCCGGGTCGACCATTTCGGGATGCCGGTCGACCCCGGCAACCTGTTGTTGCTCGGCCATGTCGGCGGGCGGGTGGTGCTGGGGCTGCCCGGCTGCGCGCGCTCGCCCAAGGTCAACGGGTTCGACTGGGTCTTGGAGCGGCTGGTCGCCGGCTTGCCGGTCGGGCCGGCCGAGATCATGCGCATGGGGGCGGGCGGGTTGCTCGCCGAAATCCCGTCGCGGCCGCTACCGCGCGCCGAGGCTAAACCACCCTCGGCAAAGGAAAAGGAAAGGCCGGCAGGCCCGCGGATCGGCGCATTGCTGTTGGCGGCCGGCCAATCGCGCCGGATGGCCGGGCCAAACAAATTGCTGGCCGAGATCGAAGGCGTGCCGATGGTGGCGCGGGTGGCGCAGCGCCTGCTGGCGTCGCGGGCGCGCCCGATCGTCGCCGTCCTCGGCAACCGCGCCGACGAGATCGACGCCGCCCTCGGCCGCTTGCCGGTCGAGCGGGTGCGCAACCCCGATTTCGCCGACGGGCTGTCGACCTCGTTGCGGCGCGGGCTCGCCGCATTGCCGGAGGACCTCGCCGGCGTCGTCGTGTGCCTCGGCGACATGCCGCTGATCTCGGGCCGTCATCTCGACCGGCTGATCGCCGCCTTCAACCCGCTCGAAGGGCGTGCGATCATCGTGCCGACGCGGCGTGGCAAGCGCGGCAACCCGGTGCTGTGGGCCAGGCGCTTCTTCCCCGAAATGGCGCAGATATCGGGCGATGTCGGCGCCCGCCATCTGATCGGCGAGCATGCCGAGCTCGTCGCCGAGATCGAGATGGACGACGACGCGATCCTCGTCGACATCGACACCCCCGAAGCCCTCGCCGCCCTGCAGGCAAAGGGCAAGCCGCCGGCAGCGGCATAAGAAAGCCGAGCCGATAAGAAACCTGCGACTTCGTCATTCCCGCGAAAGCGGGAATCGAGGGCGACGCCGTACCGCCGGCCCTGGACCCCTGCTTTTGCGGGGGTGACGGTCGGCGCGGCTACTCGGCTGCGCGCCTTGGCACGGCGGCGGCAAAGTGCGGCATGATTTCGCGGGCGAAGCGGCGCAGGCTCAAGCGGCCGCGGGCGCCGCCGCCCGAGCCGCCGCCGTTGATCAGGACGTAGCCGGCGCCGGCAGCGCGCAATTCTTCGAGGCGCGCGGCGATGTGGTCGGGGTTGCCGTACATGGCACTCGCTTCGTTGACCGCCTGCGGGTCGCCGGTCGCGCGGTCGGGGCCGCCATGGACGGTGCCGTCGGGCGTGGTCGCGAGCTTCAGCTGGCGCAGCCGGTTGGCGAGCCGGCGCTCCATCGCCGCCGCCCGCTCGGCCGCCGTATCGCAGACAAAAAACGCGCGGGTCACCGCGACCTGCATCGGGTCGAATTGACGGCCTTGCACCTCGACCTCGGATTTGTAGGTCGCGATGCTGGTCGCGACATCGCGCGGTGAGGCGTATTGCCCGAGCAGCAGA
>DATKHX010000031.1:0-5395 GCA_035510075.1 Allostellaceae bacterium | reverse complement strand
CGCTGGCCCTGGCTTCGGCCGACGACAAATCGGCCGCGCTGCGCGCCGCAGCTCAGGCGGTGCGGGCGCGTGAAAAGAACATCCTCGCCGCGAACGCGCGCGACCTCGCCGAGGCCGACGGAGCGGGCCTCGCCCCGGCGTTGCGCGACCGGCTGGCGCTCGACCCGAAACGGGTCGAGGCGGTCGCCGCCGGGCTCGAAATGATCGCCGAATTGCCTGACCCAGTCGGCCGCTCGCTCGCGCGCTGGGTGCGGCCGAACGGGCTCGACATCGAGCGCGTCGCGGTGCCGCTCGGGGTCGTCGGCATCATCTACGAGAGCCGGCCCAATGTGACCGCCGATGCCGGCGGGCTGGCGCTCAAATCCGGCAACGCCGCGATCCTGCGCGGCGGCTCGGAGAGCTTTTATTCGTCGCGCGCTCTGGTCGGGGCACTCGGCGAGGGGCTGCGCGCCGCCGGCCTGCCCGAAGCAGCGATCCAGCTCGTGCCGACCCGCGACCGCGCGGCGGTCGGGCTGATGCTCGGCATGAGCGACTACATCGACGTGATCGTCCCGCGCGGCGGGCGCTCCTTGATCGAGCGGGTGCAGCGCGAGAGCCGGATCGCGGTCATCGCCCATCTCGAAGGCATCTGCCACACTTATGTCGACGCCGCCGCCGATCCGAAAAAAGCCTGCGCGATCGTGCTCAACGCGAAGATGCGGCGCGTGTCGATCTGCGGCGCCACCGAAACCCTGCTGGTCGACCGTGAAATCGCGGCTGGCCTGCTGCCGGCGATCCTCGGCGATCTGCGCGCCGCCGGCTGCGAGCTGCGCGGCGACGATCGGGTGCGGGCGATCGACCCCGCCCTTCTTCCCGCCAATGACGAGGATTGGCGCACCGAATATCTCGACGCGATCCTGTCGGTCGCAATCGTGGACGGCGTCGAGGGCGCCATCGCGCATGTCAACCGCTGGGGCTCGCACCACACCGATGCGATCGTCACCGAAAACGCTGCTGCGGCCGAGCGCTTTCTGCGCGAGGTCGACAGCGCGATCGTGCTGGTCAACGCCTCGACCCAGTTCGCCGATGGCGGCGAGTTCGGCATGGGGGCCGAGATCGGCATCTCGACCCAGCGGCTGCCGCCGCGCGGCCCAGTCGGCGCCGAGCAGCTGACGACGTACAAATACCTCGTGCGCGGCACCGGCCAGGTGCGCCCCTGACCCCCACCTTCGGCCCCCAGTGGCAGGGTGGGCGGCATCGTCGCATCGGGTTGCTGGGCGGGTCGTTCAACCCGGCCCATCGCGGCCATTTGCATTTGAGCCTGACCGCGCTCAAACGCCTCGGTCTCGACGAGGTGTGGTGGGTGGTGTCGCCGCAGAACCCGCTAAAGCCGGTGGCCGGCATGGCGCCGTTCGCCGAGCGCCTGGAGCAGGCGCGGCGGCTCGCGGCCGGACATCGGCAGATTTGCGTCACCGACATCGAAGACCGGCTCGGCCGCTCATACTACACCGCCGACACGCTTAGGAGCTTGACCCGGCGTTATCCCGATCTGCGCTTCGTGTGGCTGATGGGCGGCGACAATCTGGTTCAATTGCCGCGCTGGGCGCGCTGGACCGAGATATTCCGGACCGTCCCCATTGCCGTGTTCGACCGCCCTTCCTACTCTCAAAGGGCGCTCGTCGGCGCCGCTGCACAGCGATTTGCGCTCAGCCGCATGCCGGAAGCGGCAGCACGGCGGCTCGCCGAGACAAAACCGCCGGCCTGGGTGTTTTTTCACAACCGGCTCGACGCCACGTCCGCGACCCGTATTCGGTCCGAGCGTCAAACCGAATCAGCAAACCCGTTGACGGAGCACCAACCCGAATTGGCCACGATCACGGCACTGCCCTCGCGCACCCGCCCTCGGCGATCCCAGATGGCGGAGGCGCGGGAAATCCTCGATCTCGTGCTGAAGACGCTCGACGACGGCAAGGCCGAGGAGATTGTTACGATCGATCTCGCGGGCAAAACGACGATCGCCGATTACATGGTCGTCGCCAGCGGCCGCTCGGCCCGGCAGGTCGGCGCCCTGACCGAACACCTCGAAGAGGCGCTGTCGCGCCGGGTCAAGATCTCGATCGAGGGCAAGGAGCAGGGGGACTGGGTTCTGATCGATGCGAGCGATGTGATCGTGCACCTGTTCCGGCCCGAGATTCGCGCCTACTACAATATCGAGAAGATGTGGGGCGGCGCGTTTCCCGACACCGAAGCGGCGCGGCAATAGCCTGGGACCGGGTCGATCCGGCTCCGCATCATCGCGATCGGCCGGCTGCGCCAAGGGCCGTTTAAGGAGCTGCAGGCGCTCTATGCGGCACGGATCGCGCCGCCGCCCGACATCGTCGAGCTCGACGTAAAACAGCGTCTGCCGCCGCCGATTATGAAGGCGCGCGAAGCCGAGCTGATCCTCGAAGCGCTGCCGCCGGGGGCGACCCTCGTCGCTTTGGACGAGCGCGGTGCGGCATGGTCAAGCCGCGAATTCGCCGACCGTCTCGCCGCGTGGCGCGACCGCGGCGTTCCCGATCTCGCCTTTGCGATCGGCGGCGCGGAAGGGCTCGGCCCCGCAATCCTCGATCGCGCCCAAACGATATTGTCGCTCGGCGCGATGACTTGGCCGCACCTTTTCGTCCGCGGCATGCTGCTCGAGCAGCTCTACCGCGCGCAGCAGATCCTCGCCCGCCACCCCTATCACCGCGATTAGCCCGCTGCAGCGCGCGGCGGCCTGCCCGCGGTCAGTAGCCGAGGGCGAGGCCGTCCTTGCGCGGGTCGGAGCCGCCGATCAGAGCGCCCCGCTCGCGGTCCATCCAGATCGCCTGGCAGCCGCCGAGCGGCACCTTGCGGATGTCGATCGCATGGCCGCGCCGCGCGAGGTCGGCGACGATCGGCTCGGGGTTGGCGGGTTCGACCTGCAGCTTGCCGCGGAAGGCGAAGGTCCGCGGGGCTTCAGCGGCTTGCTGCGGATCGAAACCGCGGTCGATCATGCGGTGCAGAAAATGCGCGTGTCCGACGGCCTGGTATTGGCCGCCCATGACGCCGAACGGCATGACCGCGCGGCCGTCCTTGACCAGCATCGCCGGGATGATCGTGTGAAACGGCCGCTTGCGCGGCGCGATCGCGTTGGGGTGGCCGGGGGTCGCACGAAACCCGCTGCCGCGATTGTGCAGCAGAACGCCGCTCTCCGGCGCCACGATGCCGGTGCCGAACCCCGAGAACAGCGAATTGATGAACGAGCACGAATTGCCTTCGCGATCGACGGCGCAGAGATACACCGTGTCCGCGTGCAAGGTGCCGCCGTGCCATTCGTTGCCCGGCAGCACCCGGTCGAGGCGGATCTGCCGGCGCGCGCGTTCGGCCCATTCATCCGATAGGAAACCGTCGACATCGACATCGGCCTGCGCCGGGTCGGCAAAGGACTCGTCGCGCACGCGATAGGCCGATTTGGTCGCTTCGGCGAGCAGGTGCAGGCGGTCGGCCTCGCTCAGCGAATCGTCGTCGAGACCGAAGCCGTCGAGCTGGCGCAAGATCATCAGCGCCGCCAGTCCTTGCCCGTTCGGCGGGCATTCGTAGACTTCATAGCCGCGATAGGCGGCATGGATCGGCTCGACCCATTCAGCGCGCTGCGCGTCGAAATCCTCCTCCTCGTGCAACCCGCCGAGCGATTGAAGCCGGCTGAGGATGTCGCGCGCCACCGCCCCCTCGTAAAAGGCCGAGCGCCCCTCGCGGCCGATGCGGCGCAGGGTCGCGGCAAGCGCCGGGTTGCGCATCCTGTCGCCCACCGCCGGCGGCTTGCCGCCGGGAAGGAACAGCGCCGCGGTCACCGGATCGCGCAATTTCCATTGCAGGCGCTGCCAATCCCAAGCGACGCGCGGCGTGACGAGATAGCCTTCCTCGGCGGTGCGTGCCGCGGGCTCGATGAGCTCGGCGAGCGGCTTGCTGCCGTATTCGCGATTGAGCAGGCACCATGCGTCGACGGCGCCCGGCACCGTGACCGCGTGCGGCGTTTGCGTCTCGATCTGTTGGATCTGCCGCTCGGCATACCACTCGGCCGTCGCCTTGGCGGGCGCCCGGCCAGAGCCGTTCAACGCCACGGGCGGCGCGCCCTTTGGCGAATAAAGCACGAAGCAGTCCCCGCCGATCCCGGTGCTTTGCGGCTCGACGACGCATTGCATCGCTACGGCCGCGATTGCTGCATCCATCGCGTTGCCGCCGGCGCGCAGCACGTCGAGCCCAGCCAAGCTCGCGCGCGGCGCCGAGGTTGCGACCATGCCGTTTGCTGCCACCGCGGCCGAGCGGCCCGGAGTATTGAAGTCGCGCATGATGGCTTTCCGACCCTTGACGCAAATTGCTTACGCAAATTGCCCGCCGGCGAGGCAAGCCTGACCGGCGGGCATGTTGCTTGCCCGGCACTAATGCACCGTCATACCTTGCCGGTCAATTCGCGAGGCAGGAACAAACGATCATGGACGGAAGCTTCGGGCCGTTGCGCTTTCCGGTGGCGGCGCCGCCGCGGCCCGGCGAGACCATGACGATCGCACCCGGGGTGTTGTGGCTGCGCATGCCGCTGCCTTTCGCGCTCGACCACATCAATCTGTGGCTGATCGAGGATGGGCCCGGCTGGACGATTGTCGATACCGGCTATGCGATGGCCGAAACGAAAGCGGCGTGGGAGCAGGTCTTTGCCAAGCATCTCGGCGGCCGCCCGGTGGCGCGGATCATCGTCACCCATTTTCATCCCGACCATATCGGCCTCGCGGGCTGGCTTGCCGAGCGCTGGCGGGCGCCGCTCTGGATCACCGAAAAGGAATGGCTCTACGCTCGGGTATTGAGCCGGGGCAGTGAGGATTTTGTTCCGTTGCGCCGCAATTTTGGCCGCCGCGCCGGGCTCGATGCCGCAGCAAGCGAACTGTTTAGCCATCGTGAAAAGAGCTATCGCCGCGGCGTGCCGTCGGTCCCGCCGGCGTTTCGCCGCATCGCCGACGGCACGACCATCGAGATCGGCGGGCGCCAATGGCGGGTCGTCGTCGGCGAGGGCCATGCGCCGGAGCTCGCCTGTCTTTATTGCGCCGAAACCGGCATCCTGATTTCGGCAGACCAGGTGCTGCCGAAGATTTCGCCCAATGTCAGCGTGCAACCGCACGAGCCCGCCGGCAACCCGCTGGCGCAGTATTTGGCGTCGCTCGCCAAGCTGCGGGAAACAGTACCGCCCGAAACCCTGGTGCTGCCGTCCCACAATCTGCCGTTTTTCGGCTTGCATGCGCGCATCGACGAGTTGACGGCGCATCACGCAATGCGCTGCGAGGAGCTCGTCGCTGCGCTCGACCGGCCGCAAAGCGCGGTCGATGTGCTGCCGGTGCTGTTCCGCCGGCCGCTCGACGCTCAC
>DATKHX010000030.1:0-2803 GCA_035510075.1 Allostellaceae bacterium | reverse complement strand
GCCTTAACACGAGCGAACCGGGAGGAAATTATGCCAGAGCCATTGACTGACATCAGAGACGAATTGAAAAAGGCGTCCGATCAACTGCTGGACGAACGCGACGCGGCCGCCAACGACCCCGCCAAGGTCGCGGTCGCTGAGGCCGAATTCGATCGGATCGCGGTTGTTCTGTCCTCGGTCCAAACCGCCATCAACCAGCAGCTCGCGCTCAACCTCGACGCAGTCGCCAGGCGGCTGGAGGACAGCGTCGAGGCGCAGCGCGCTATCGGCCTGTCGATCGCAGCGGCGACCCTCGCGGACCTGGTCGGGCGCATTCGCGGCTCTCTCGCGAGCCCCGCCCCGGGGCGAACAGATACCGGAGAGCCGCCGGCACCGCAGGGCCCGGCGCCGCGTGGCGAGCCGCGGCAGGATCCGCCGGCGCCCCAGGAGCAGCCGCCGCAAGGCCCAGGCGGCAGCGGGTTGCTGGCCAAGCCCGGCAAGCACCAACTGGTCGTCGACAAGCTGATCGCCGGGGCCACGGCGGAAAATCTGGAGCCGATGACGGTGCTGACGATTGTCGCCATCGAAAGCGAATTCAATCCGACCGCCACAAACCCGATGAGCTCCGCCGGCGGATTGTTTCAGTTTCTCGACGCGACCTGGGCGAGCGCCGGCGGTGCAAGCTTCCCCGGCCATGGCGGCAGAAACAATGGCGAGGCGGCGGCAGCACCCATCGACGATCAGGTCAGGATCGGCTGCAGGTTCGTCGCCAGGACCATCGGAGACCTTGCCGCCCACCTCGGCCAACCACCGACGCTGACGGCGATTTACATGGCTCATCAACAGGGTTTCGCGGGCGCGCTCAAAATTCTGACGTCGGACCCGGCAGCGTCGATCGAATCCGTAGTAGGCGACGAGGCGGCGCGCAACAACCGCCTGAGCGGCCTGACCGTTGCCCAGGCCAAGGCCAAGTTCGACACGCTGGTGCGCAGCCACGAGGATGAAGCGCTCGCTTTGGTCATGACCGCCCCGGCCATCGGCGCCAGGGTCGTTGCCGCAGCGTCCGGGGGTAGCACGATTGCGCCAAAGGCGGCTCACATTGCGCTGACGGAAATGGAGATGTTCGCGCGTCGAAACGGCACGGTGGTCAGAGAGACGCAGCCGCCGCTCAGCCAGCGCGTGCTTGAATATTTCAAGCTGGTGGGCCGCCCCGACATCGTCGATCCGAGCGCTGAGCCGTGGTCGGCGGCGTTCATTTCGTTTGTAATGAGCAGCGCCGGAGCAACACCCCTCCAATTCCCGATTTCGCCGTCCCACCACAGGTACATTTTGCAGGGATTAGCTAATAGGATAAGAAACAACCTCGATGCGCCGATCGTCTATTTCGATCGCAATGAAATGGCGCCTCGGGTTGGTGACCTGATCGGCTTTTCCCGAACCGCCGATGTCAAAAATCGAGCGGATTTGGAACGGTTTTTACCTGACAAGTTTTTTCCCTCGCACACTGATCTCGTAATCGATGTCTCTGGCCCGAGAATCAAAGCGATAGGAGGCAATGTCGCCCAGACTATCATGACATCGACGGTGGCGGCAGACGACAGCGGCAAGATAGGTTCGGCAGACGAGCATTTCTTTTTGCTGCGCCTCAACATCTAGGTCAGCAGCTTTTCGAGCGTTTCGAGGGTGTCGGCTTCGCGGAAAGGCTTGTCCCAGCGGATGCGGTGAATGCGCGGGAAGCGCATCGCGACACCCGATTTGTGGCGCGTCGAGCGGTGCACGCTATCGAATGCGATTTCGAGAACGATGCCCGGCGCCACTTCGCGCACCGGGCCGTAGCGCTGCACCGTGTTGTTGCGCACCCAGCGGTCGAGGTGGCGCAACTCGTCGTCGGTAAATCCCGAATAGGCCTTGCCGACCGGCACCAGCGCATCGCCGGCCCAGGCGCCAAAGGTGTAGTCGGAGTAGAACGACGAGCGCTTGCCGTGGCCGCGCTGGGCGTACATCAGCACCGTGTCGAGGGTTAAGGCGCCGCGCTTCCACTTGAACCAGGGGCCTTTCGGCCGGCCGGCGGCATAGGGCGAATCCGCGCGCTTCAGCATCAGCCCCTCGATGCCGCGCTCGCGCGCACCGTCACGCAACTCGCGCAACTCGTCCCAGCCAGCGAACGGCACCAATGGCGACAAATCAAGCGCCGCGCCGGGCGCCCCCGAATACCAGGATTCGAGCCGCCGGCGGCGCTCGGCAAACGGCAAGCCGCGCAGATCCGCCGCCCCCTCGCGCAGTATGTCGTAGAGCCGCACCGCCGCCGGATAGTCGCGCAGCATCTTCTCGCTCGCGATTTTTCGGTTGAGCCGCTGCTGGAGGTCGTTGAACGGGGCAACTTCGCCGTCGCGCATTACCAAGAGCTCGCCGTCGAGCGTCACCTCGTCCGGCATCGCCGCCAGGATGTCGGGAAAAGCGGCGCCGATATCGTCCCCCGAGCGCGAATAGAGCCGCCTTTCGCCGCCGCGGGCGACGAGTTGCACACGGATGCCGTCCCATTTCCATTCGGCGAGGTAATCGGCTGGGTCGAGGCTGGAAAGATCGTCGTCTTCGAGCGGCTGCGCCAACATCAGCGGGCAGAAATTCGGCAGGTCGGCGATTTCGGGAGGCGGATGGCGCCCTTCGAGCCAGTCGAACAACTGCTGGTAGGGCGGCGAGAGGCCGTGCCAGACCTCCTCGATGCGATCGATTTCGACCCCGCCCCATTGGGCGAGTGCGGTTTTGGCGAGCCGCGCCGACACGCCGATCCGCAAGCTGCCGGTGACGAGCTTTAAGAGCGCCC
>DATKHX010000029.1:0-8138 GCA_035510075.1 Allostellaceae bacterium | reverse complement strand
GGGGCGAGGTCGGTTTTGTTGATGACCAAAAGGTCGGAGCGGGTGATACCGGGCCCGCCCTTGCGCGGGATCTTGTCGCCGGCGGCAACGTCGATGACGTAGATCGTCAGGTCGGCCAGCTCAGGCGAAAAAGTAGCGGCGAGATTGTCGCCGCCCGATTCGATCAGGATCAGATCGAGCTGCGGAAACAGGCGGTGCATCTCGGCGACGGCGGCGAGGTTTATCGAGGCGTCCTCACGGATCGCCGTGTGCGGGCAGCCGCCGGTCTCGACCCCGCGAATGCGGTCGGCGGGCAACGCACCGCTCCGGGTTAGGAATTCGGCGTCCTCGCGGGTGTAAATGTCGTTGGTTACGGCGGCCATCTCAAAGCGGCCGCGCATCGTCTTGCACAACCAATCCATCAGCGCCGTCTTGCCCGACCCCACCGGGCCGCCAATCCCGACCCGCAGCGGGTCGCGCCTCGCATCGTCATTCATGAGCGAAACAGCCTTGTGTATTGGGTTTCGTGCGCCATCGAGGCGAGGTCGACGGCGAAGGTCGCAGCGCCGAAATCGCTCGGATCGCGTGTCGTCGCGTTTGCCGCCGCGTCGATGACAAACGGTTCGAGCGCCGCCAGGATGCGCTGGCCGTCGGTCTGGCCGATGATCCCGAGGCGCAGACCCGCCGAGACGAGATTAGCCGCCAGCGCCTGCAAATAGGCGAGGAGAGCGTCGCCGAGCGCGATGCCGGCTCGTGCCGCCGCCGCGCCGACTGCCGCGGAATAGCACGCAGCTTCGCCGGTCGCGGCCCGCCGGTCGCTGAACTCGTCCGGCCACGCCGCCTGTATTGTCGCGAGAAACGCCTCGCCCTGGGCGCTGGCTTCGAGCGCCAGCTCAGCGGTCGCGCGATAGGCGAGGCCGCGCTCGTCGACAGCGGTCAGCGCAGCGAGGTCGCCGGCCGCAGCGGCCCGATACGCGTCGCGCAAAATGTCGGCGTCCACGCGCCCGCCTCCCTGGATCGCGACAGCGGCAACCCAGGACTGCAGCGAACTGCGGTCGCGGACGGCTCCGCTCTCCACCGCAGCTTCGAGGCCATGCGAATAGCTGAATGCCCCGATCGGGAAGCCCGGCGACAGCCAGGCGAGCAGGCGGTAGAGCCCGGCTCCAGCAGGCACGGGCTCACGCGATGTGGTCATGATCATGATGGTGTTGACCCGGTCCCGCATAGGCGCCGGCTTCGGGATCAAAGGGGGCATCGCACGCGGTCAGACGGCCGCCGAGCCCCGCGACCATCTCGGCGACGACGTTGTCGGCGCGGATGCGCAGTCGGTCCTCCGTGACTTGCAACGGCAGATGCCGGTTGCCGAGATGCCAGGCGATCCGCAGCAGAGCCACGCGATCCTCAGCTTCGATTTCGATCACCGGCTCGGCCGCCGCACGCACGCGGACAAAGCCGCCATCGTCTAATTCGAGACCGTCGCCCTCGGCGAGATGGTGGGCGCGCGGCAGATCGAGGAGAAAAGTCTCGCCCGCATCGGCGACGAGCCGGATGCGGCGGCGATGCCGATCGAGATAGGCCAGCGTCACGGTGTCGGTCGCCGCGTCCGCGGGCCAATGCCCGCGGTGATGGACGGTGATCGCGCGGCGCATCTCTTATCTGATGTCCAGCGTCATTGCGAGGAGCCGCAGGCGACGTGGCAATCCCACTCGGGCGACCCTCCCTCGGCGCGAGATTGCTTCGCTATGCTCGCAATGACTACGACGCAAAACGAGGGCCATCCATTCAATACAAGAAATAGCGTTGGGCGAGCGGCAACACCGTGGCGGGCTCACAGGTCAAATGCGCGCCGTCGGCGCGGACTTCGTAAGTCTCGGGATCGACCTCGATCACGGGTGTGGCAGCGTTGTGGACCATGTGGCTCTTGCCGATCGCGCGGATGCCGCGCGCCGGCAGCATCACTCTTTGCAAGCCGAGATGCGACCCCACACCGCGCTCGATCGCGACCGGCGGCAGAAACGTCACCGCCGAGGCCGACAATGCGCGGCCAAAGGCGCCGAACATCGGCCGGTAATGCACCGGCTGCGGCGTCGGGATCGAGGCATTGGGGTCGCCCATCAAGGCGGCGGCAATCGTCCCCGCCTTTAGCACGAGGTCCGGCTTGACCCCGAAAAACGCTGGCGACCAGATCGCCAGGTCGGCGAGCTTGCCCACTTCGACCGAGCCGATGTGTTCGGCGAGGCCGTGGGTCAGCGCCGGGTTGATCGTGTATTTGGCGATGTAGCGCTTGACCCGGAAGTTGTCGTTGCGCTCGCTGTCCTCGGGCAGGGGGCCGCGCTGGCGCTTCATCTTGTCCGCGGTCTGCCAGGTGCGGATGATGGTTTCGCCGATCCGCCCCATCGCCTGGCTGTCCGACGCCATCATGCTGAAGGCGCCGAGATCGTGCAGGATGTCCTCGGCGGCGATCGTCTCGCGCCGAATGCGGCTCTCGGCAAAGGCCACATCCTCGGGGATGTTCGGGTCGAGGTGATGGCACACCATCAGCATGTCGAGGTGCTCGGCGATGGTGTTGACCGTGTAGGGCCGCGTCGGGTTGGTCGAGGACGGCAAGACGTTCGCCAGCCCGCACAATTTGATGATGTCGGGGGCGTGGCCGCCGCCTGCCCCCTCGGTATGAAACGCGTGGATATTGCGGCCCTTGAACGCGGCGATCGTGTTCTCGACAAACCCGGATTCGTTGAGCGTGTCGGTGTGAATCGCGACCGCGATGTCATATTGCTCGGCGACCGAAAGGCAAGTATCGATCGCCGAGGGCGTGGTGCCCCAATCCTCGTGCAATTTGAGGCCGCAGGCGCCGGCTTCGACCATCTCGACGAGCGCGCGCGGGTCTGATGCGTTGCCCTTGCCGAAAAAGCCGAGATTGACCGGGATTCCCTCGGCCGCCTGCAACATGCGGGCGAGGTGCCACGGCCCCGGCGTGCAGGTTGTCGCCGCAGTGCCGGCGGCGGGCCCGGTGCCGCCGCCGAGCATCGTGGTGACGCCGCTGTAAAGCCCCTCTTCGGCAAGCTGCGGGCAGATCCAGTGGACATGCGAGTCGATGCCGCCCGCGGTGACGATGCGGCCTTCGCCGGCGATCGCCTCGGTGCCAGGGCCGATCACGATGTCGACGCCAGGCTGAACATCGGGGTTGCCGGCCTTGCCGATGCCGCTGATCCGGCCGTCGCGGATGCCGATATCGGCCTTGACGATGCCCCAATGGTCGATGATCGCAGCGTTGGTGATGACGGTGTCGACCGCACCCTCGGCGCGGGTCGCCTGGCTCTGCCCCATGCCGTCGCGGATCACTTTGCCGCCGCCGAATTTGACCTCCTCGCCATAGATCGTGCGGTCGCTCTCGATCTCTATGACGAGCTCGGTGTCGGCGAGCCGCAGCCGGTCGCCGGTGGTCGGGCCGAACATCCCGGCATAAGCCCGGCGCGAGACGGTCATCGCCATCGGCTCAGTCCCAAATCGGTTTCGTCGTCCCCGCGCAAGCGGGGACCCAGGGGCAGCAGATCGTCGCTTGCCCTGGATACCCGCTTTCGCGGGTATGACGAGTGAGAGAGAGTTGATCTCCCTCGCATCACAGAAGGCCGTTGATCTTGGCGTTGAAGCCGATGACCCGGCGGGCGCCGCTATAGGCGACGAGCCGGACCTCGCGGCTTTGCCCCGGCTCGAAGCGGGTTGCGGTGCCGGCCGGGATGTCGAGCCGACAGCCGTGCGCCTGCTCGCGGTCGAATTGCAGCGCCGCATTGGTTTCGTAGAAATGATAATGCGAGCCGACCTGGATCGGCCGGTCGCCGGTGTTGGCGACGGTCAGGGTCACGGTCGGCCGCCCCGCGTTCAATTCAATGTCGCCCGCCTCGGGGAACAACTCGCCCGGGATCATCGGCGCTTCCAGCGCAGCAAGGATTTGCCATGGCCGGGCTTGTCCCGGTCATCCACGCCCGGGTCCGGCAACGGCGACAATCGTGGATGGCCGGTACAAGGTCGGCCATGACGGCCCAAATTGGTGCCTGCTCGTGCGGAATGCATTCTCGCCGCGTAGTGCTTCATTACCGGATCGGCTCGTGGACGGTGACGAGCTTGGTCCCGTCGGGAAAGGTCGCCTCGACTTGGATTTCGGGGATCATCTCCGCCACGCCCTCCATGACCTGCTCGCGGCCGATCACGGTGGCGCCGTCGCGCATCAACTCGGCGACGCTGCGCCCGTCGCGCGCCCCCTCGAGCACGTAGTCGCTGATCAGCGCCACCGCCTCGGGATAGTTGAGCCGGACGCCGCGGCGCAGGCGGCGCTCGGCCACCATCGCCGCGACCGAGACCAACAGCTTGTCCTTTTCGCGCGGAGTGAGGTTCATCCTTCGCTTTGCCCAGCATGCGCATGTCAAGATGCGCCCGTCGCTTTATAACGGACATCGTCGATGGGTGTCTTCGGCGGGGACAAGCCATGCTGAAGCTTTTTGCGGCGGGCGTCGCCGCCGCGATCATCGCTGTCGCCAGCGCGTGGGCGGCTGAGCCCGCGCCGCCAGCGTTCAAAATTGGAATGACGCGGCGGGTCTTCGTGCCGCCCGAGCCTTATGACTGGCGCGGCGATCCCAAGCACGCCTTGGCGATAACAATCTGGTACCCCGCCGATCAGGCGGCGCAGGAAAAGCTGTTATTGTTGGGTCCCCCGGATCGCCCGCTGTTTGATGGCGGCCGCGTCGCGATCGATGCGGCGATCTCCGCAACCCCCGCCAAATTTCCGCTCGTCGTGCTGTCGCACGGCACCGGCGGCACCGCGGGAAGCCTGTCTTGGCTCGGCACGGCGCTGGCGGCGCACGGCTACATCGCGGCAGCCGTCAACCACCCCGGCAACAATGCGACTGATAGCTATACGGTTCAGGGTTTCAGGCTTTGGTGGCTGCGGGCCCGCGATCTCTCGGCGGTGATCGACGGCATGCTCGCCAACCCGAAATTCGGGCCGCGGATCGACCAAAAGCGGATCGGTGCCGCGGGCCATTCGCTCGGCGGCTACACGGTGATCGAGATCGCCGGCGGCATCACCTCGACCGAAGGGCTGGTCCGGTTCTGTGCCTCACCCAAAGCCGACAAGAACTGCGTCTCGCCCCCCGAAGCTGCGGGTCTCCGCGGCAAATCTGACGCTTTGGCGAAGACCGACGCGGCGTTCCGGGCGGCGCTCGCACGCGACAGCTTGTCCTACCGCGACCCGCGGGTACGCGCGGTCTTCGCGATGGCGCCCTCACTGGGCCCGGCCTTTGTTCCCGACAGTCTCGCACGGATCCACATCCCGGTAATGATTGTCGCCGGCGCCGGCGACGAGATCATCCCGGTCGCCACCAGCGCGCGATTTCTCGCGACGACGATCCCCGAAGCCCGATTGATCGTCCTGCCGGGTGCGGTCCGCCACTATGTCTTTGCCGGGATTTGTCTCGACGCGGCGCGCGCCATGCTTCCCGGCTTGTGCAAGGATGCGCCCGGCGTCGATCGCGCCGCGGTCGAAAGGGAGACCGCGCAGTCCGCCGCACGGTTCTTCGACCGCACGCTCCCCTGATCGCGGTCATACGTGCCAAATCCGCGGCATGCGCCTCGGCAATCCCAACGCTTCGGCGCGCAAATGGCAAGCGAGATCGGCATAGGCGCGGCGTAGCACCATGGCGTCCTTGGCGAGCCAGCGGGCGACGAGAACGCCGCCGACCACCGTGGCGCCCGCCCGAAGACCTCCTGTCGCCGGGGCCGCTTGGACCATCCGGGCGCCGGTGATGAATTGCTGCGGATCATGGGCGGCAGCGGCCAAGATCATGGTCGCACAACCCGCCGCGCCGTCGAAGCAGGCGGTATCGTCGACGATCGCGGCAATGTCGCCGTCGAGATGCAATGCGTCGCCCCAGACGAGCCGGCCGTCGCGCCGCACCTCCCAGACCTCGTGCAGCAGCCCGCGGGTAAAGCGCTCGCCGCGGGCGCGGCGGCCGAAGATCACGATGCCGCCGCCGAGAAAGGCGGCGGTTAGGGCGAGGTCGACGACCGTCTTGCGGCGCAGCCGGGCGCCGTCGAACAGGATCGTCTCGGGCGGCAGGAATTCGAGCGCCGCGCCGTCGCCGATCGTCAGCAACTGGTTGATTTCGGTCGTAGCGCCGAGCGAGCGATAAATCTTTTCCGCGGCTGAAGCGGTCACATGCGCGGCGGCGCCGTCATCGACCCGAACCGCGACATCGACATGGTCGCCGGCGACGAGACCGCCTGATGTGGTGACGATCGCGGCCAACGGCGGTTCGCCCGCCTCCGGGCGAGGGAACAGCACGCGCAGCGGATCGCGCTCGTAGAGGTGAACGAGGCGGCTGGCGCCGTTCCCACGGGCAAAGCCGATTTCGGCAGCGCCATAGACCCTCGATGGCGTGTCCCTGATTAATGCTTTAGACTCCATGACGCCTTTATGCGGCTTTATGCGCTGGAGCGCGCCGGCGAGCTTTGCGAGACCGCGGGGCTAGAGCTGATGGAGCGAGAAGGCTAGACGGGCGCGGTTGACCGCAAGGGTCTCGACACCGTTAGCTGACCCAGCTTTTGGGGCGATCGAGGAGAGGAAGAATGGCCGAATTGACGCCGCTCGACAGCACTACGTTGCCGGCCGGCATCCGCGCGCGCTTTGTCGAGGACATCAACGGCTTGCGCATGCATGTGCTGGAGGCCGGCTTCGCGCCGCGCGGCCGCCCTTGCGTGTTGTTGCTGCACGGCTTCCCGGAATTGGCCTATTCCTGGCGCAAGATCATGCTGCCATTGGCGGAGGCGGGGTTTCACGCCGTCGCCCCCGACCAGCGCGGCTACGGCCGCACGTCGGGATGGAGTGCCGATTTTGACGGCGACCTGCATCCGTTCAGCACTCTGAACGCGGTGCGGGATGCGTTGGGGCTGGTCTCGGCGCTCGGCCATCGTTCGGTTGCGGCGGTCGTGGGTCACGATTTCGGGGCTTCGGTTGCCGCCTGGTGCGCGCTGGTGCGCCCCGACGTGTTCCGCTCGGTAGCGCTGATGAGCGCGCCCTATGCCGGCCCGCCGGCCTTGCCGTTCGACACCGAGGCGCCCCCTGCCGCGGCGGCCGGCCCCGACATCCACGCGGCATTGGCAAAACTCGACCGGCCGCGCAAGCACTACCAATGGTATTATTCGACGCGTCCGGCCAATGCCGACATGTGGCATTGCCCACAGGGCGTGCATGCCTTTATGCGCGGCTATTACCACTACAAAAGCGCCGATTGGGAAGGCAACCGGCCGCATCCGCTGCGCTCCTGGACCGCTGAAGAACTGGCCAAGATGCCGACCTATTACATCATGGACCTCGACCGGAACATGGCCGAGACCGTGGTGCCGGTGATGCCGTCGGCGGCACAGATCGCGGCCTGCCGCTGGCTGCCCGACAGCGAGCTAGCGGTCTATGCCGGCGAATACAAACGCAACGGCTTCCAGGGCGGGCTCAACTGGTACCGCAGCCGTACGTCAGGGCTCTCCGATTCCGAATTGCAATTGTTTTCCGGCCGCACGATCGACGCGCCTTCGATGTTCGTCGCCGGCAAAAGCGACTGGGGCACCTATCAGCGCCCCGGCAATTTCGAGCGCATGCAGGGCGCCGCCTGCACCCACATGCTCGGCTGTCATCTGATCGACGGCGCCGGCCATTGGGTGCAGCAGGAGCAGCCGGAGCAGGTCAGCAAATTGCTCCTGGAGTTTCTGCGCTGGCAGGGTTAGCAGCTACACCGACTCTACTACGCTCAAACAGGTTTTCGTCACCCCCGCAAAAGCGGGGGTCCAGTGGCAGCATCTCGTCGTTCGCCCCTGTTTACCGGGGCAGCGTCTGGATTCCCGCTTTCGCGGGAATGACGGAGAAGTCTTATCGATACCCGCTTTAGACTGGCTGTCGTTGTCACGAACGTTGTTCACGGGATCAAGCATGTGCCCCGCCTGGGTGAGCGTGACCGCAGCGTTGGTCCGCCGCAAGACGCGGCGCGCCGGCGGTTGCCCGTCGCCTTCGGCGATCCTTGACGAGTCTACTCGATCGCAGCCGCGCTAATAATTCGAGATCTCGATCAGATTCTGGTCGGGGTCGCGGATGTACACCGATTGGATCGTGCCGA
>DATKHX010000028.1:0-8445 GCA_035510075.1 Allostellaceae bacterium | reverse complement strand
CCGGTCACCCGGCCGCTGGCCGGCTCCCATACCGGGCGAACGCCCATCAGGGCCAATGCCTGCGCAACATCGTCGCCGCCGGTGCGCATGTTGGCGGTGCCCCAGGCCGACAGCGCCACCCGCGCCGGATAGTCGCCATGTTCCTGAGCATGGCGCTCGACCAATATCGCCGCCGACTTCCACCCGAGCTGCCAGGCCGCCTGGGTCGGCACCGCGCGGGTATCGACCGAATAGAAATTGCGCCCGGTCGGCAGCACTTCCGGGCGACCGCGGCTCGGCGCGCCGGACGGGCCGGGCGGGACCAGGCGGCCTTCGAGCCCGGCGAGCAGCGCGGCTATCTCGGCCTTGCCGCAGCCCGCGACCGCCGGACGCAAGTCGCGCTCGATCCAGTCGAGCACCGCGCGGGTTTGCCCCCACCCGGCCTCGGTCTGGGCCTCGCCGGCGACGAGCGCCAGCGCCAATGCCTCCAGCCGCTCGACCGTGTCGCCGGCGGTGCGCCACGGTGCGTCTCCGCCGAGGACGGGTGGGCGCGGCCCGGCCCAAGGTTCGGCCGGGTCGAGCGTCAGCGGGTCGCTGGCGAGGCCGAGATCCGCGGCGAGCGCGCGCAACAGCGACATGTCTCTCGGGCAGGCGCCGCGGGCCGCACGGGCAAAGGCGACGAGCAAAGCGTCGAGCCGCCCGCCCTCCGGGCTTTGCCCGAAGACATGCAGCCCGTCGCGGATCTGCAACTCCTTCAGCTCGCACAAGAACCCATCGAGCTTGCGCAGTGCCGCGGCAGGCTCCTCGCCGGCGGCGATGCCGCAATCGCCGTCGAGCCCGGCGGCGCGCGCCTGTTCCAGAATCGCCGCGGCGAGCGGCCCGACCCGGCGGGGATCGCCCTGTGCGGCCTGGTAATATTCGTCGATCAGGCGTTCGAGCTCGGCCGGAAGCCCGTAGCTGCCGGCGCGGGTCAAGGGCGGAGTCAGGTGGTCGACGATCACCGCTTGGGCGCGGCGCTTGGCCTGGGTCCCCTCACCGGGGTCGTTGACGATGAACGGATAGAAATGCGGCAGCGGCGGCAACGCCGCCTCCGGGAAACATTCGTCCGACAGCGCCAACGCCTTGCCCGGCAACCATTCGAGGGTGCCGTGCTTGCCGAGATGGACGATTGCGTCGGCGCGATACTCCTGCGCCAGCCAAGCGTAAGCCGCGAGGTAGCTGTGTGGCGGGACCAGTGCGGGATCGTGGTAGGTCGCCTTCGGGTCGATGTTGTAGCCGCGCGCCGGCTGGATCAGCACCGCGGCATTGCCGGCGCGAAACCCCGGGATCGCGAACCGGCCGCAATCGAGCCGCCCCGCGCGGAAGAACGGGTCGCGCTCGCCCGGCCCCCAGCGCTCGACGACCGACCGCTGCACCCGCGGCGGCAGGGTCGCGAAGAATGCCGAATAGTCGGCGAACGACAATGTCTCCTCGGCCGGTGCCTCGGGGCGAGCATTGGTCGGGCCGGCGAGCAGGCGTGCGATCAGCGCCTCCGGCTCATCCGGCATGTCGCGGATGCGATAGCCTGCCGTCCTCAGCGCCCTGAAGATCGCGATCGCCGAGGCCGGCGTGTCGAGGCCGACGCCGTTGCCGATGCGGCCGTCGCGGTTCGGGTAGTTGGCGAGGATCACCGCCACCCGGCGCTCGCCCGGCTCCTTCTCCCGCAGCCGAACCCAATTGCGCGCGAGTTCGGCGACAAAGGCGATGCGGTCGGCGGTCGGACGATAGCCGACGAGATCGATCTCGGTCTCGGGATCTCGGCCGAGCGGCGCCTTGAACGACACCGCCCGCGACAGGATGCGGCCGTCGATTTCGGTTAGAGCCACGTTCATCGCAAGGTCGGCGGAGCCGAGGCCGCGCGTGCCCTGACGCCAGCTCTCCTCGTCGCTGGCGGCAAAGACCACCTGCAACACCGGGCAATCGGCCGCCGCGAGCGGGTCCGCCGCCGAGCCGGCCCGTACCGAAAAGCCTGTCGCGTTTAGGATGACGGCGGGCCGCACCTCGGCGAACAGCGCCGCGAGCAGGGCGGCGGCTTCACCGTCTTTGAGGCTCTGGACAAACACCGGCAATGGCCGCAGCCGCCGCGCCGACAGCGCCCGCGCCAGCGCATCAACCGGGGCCGTGTTTCCCGACTGAACCAATGCCCGATAGAACACGATCGGCACGACGCCGCCCTCGCCGCGCCAGATCGCAGAAATGTCGGCTAGGCTCGGCAAGGCGTGGTCGGGCCAGTACAACCCGGCGCGCAACAGTGGCGCGGGCTCGGCCCACTTCGCCTCGTGGCCGATCAGCGAGCCGGCATAGCGCAGGAAATTGTCGGCGTTTACCGGCCCGCCTTCGGCGAGATAGCGCCACAGCCGGCGCAGGCCCTCGCGCGGGACGGTCGACAGCTCAGCCAGCTCCGGATCGGGCTTGTCGTCTCCAGGCAGCAGCGCAAGCGCGATGCCATTCTGGCGGCAGGTCTCGGCCAGCCGGTCGACGCCGTAGGGCCAATAGGCGTTGCCGCCGAGGATGCGGGCGACCACCAGCCGCGCCGCGGCGACGGTCTCCATGTAGAGATCGACTGAGAGATTGTGACCTAGCCGCAGGATCGGCGCGAGCCGCAGCCGCGGCGCGGTCGGATCCGCAGCCCGCAACCGGCTCTGCGCCCGCGCCAGCAAGGCGAGCTCGGTGTCGGCGCTCGACAAGACGACGATGTCGCCCGGCGTCTGGGCGAGATCGACCGCCGCCGAACCATCGGCAATCGTCCCCGGCACCGTCGCGAGCAGATGCACGTCAGCCGCCCAACGCCGCGGCGACAGCGGCGTGGTCGAGGCCCTTTTGGCCGATGACGACGAGGCGGGTGGCACGCGCCTCGTCGGGCTGCCACGGCCTGTCGAAATAATATTGCACCCGGTCGCCGACCGCCTGCACGACCTGCCGCCGATCGCGGCCGGGCACGTCGATGAAGCCTTTGACCCGCAACACGTCGTGCGCGGCGATCGCGGCGCGCAGCCGGGCGAGGAACGCCGGACTATCGGCTACGGCGCCGAGGGTCACGACAAAGCTGTCGAAATCGTCGTGATCGTGCGCCTGTGCCTCGTCGTGCAGGGAGGGGCGCGCGGCAAGGTCGTTCTCGGCCGCGGCGGCAAGCCCGAGCGCCACCTCCGGCGGCACCGCGGCATCGCGGGCGGCGACTACTTTGACCCCGGGGCGCAGCCGCCGCTCGATTTCGCCCCGAGCTGCGGCTAGGGCGTGCGGAGCGATCAGGTCGGTCTTGTTCAAGATCACCAGATCGGCGCAGGCGAGCTGGTCGCCGAACACCTCTTCGAGCGGGTTGTCGTGCCCGAGCGCCGGGTCGGCGGCGCGCTGGCGTGCCACCGCGACCGGGTCGTCGGCAAATCGGCCGGCCGCGAGTGCCGCGGCGTCGATCACGGTCAGCACCCCGTCGACGGTCGTGCGGGTGCGGGTCTCCGGCCAGGCGAAGGCCTGCACCAGCGGCTTCGGGAGGGCGAGGCCGGAAGTCTCGATCAGGATGTGCTCGGGCGGCGCGGATCGGTCGAGCAGCCGGGTCAGGGTCGGCAGAAAATCGTCGGCGACGGTGCAGCACAGGCAGCCATTGGCGAGCTCGACAATGTCGTCATCGGCGCAAGCCTCGTCGCCGCAGCCGAGCAACAGCTCGCGGTCGATGCCGAGCTCGCCGAATTCGTTGACGACGACCGCGAGCCGCCGCCCCCGCGCCCGCTTCAACAGATGGCGCACGAGGCTGGTCTTGCCGGCGCCGAGAAAGCCGGTGATTACCGTCGCCGGGACACGGCGCATCGCTTCAGTCGTCCTTCAACACGAACGGCAGGCCGGCGGCGACAAAGACGACGCGGTCGGCGAGTGCTGCGACGTCCTGATTGAGACGACCCGCGGCATCACGAAACTGCCGGCCGAGCGGGGTCTCGGGCACGAGCCCCATCCCGATTTCGTTAGCGACCAGCACCGCCGAGCCGGCGGCGAGCCGCAGTGCCGCGCACAGCGCCCCGGCCTCTTCGTCCACCGAACGGCCGGCGAGCATCACGTTCGACAGCCACAATGTCAGGCAATCGACCAGCAACGGGCGGTCGGCACAGCTTTCGGCGGAGATTATCGCCGCGAGCGCGAGCGGCTCCTCGACGGTATGCCAGAACGCGCCGCGACCGGCGCGGTGTGCCGCGATGCGGGCTGCCATCTCGGCGTCGCCGGCCTCGGCGGTCGCGCAATAGGTGCCGCCATCGGCGGCCGCCTCGACGAGCCGCTCGGCATAACGGCTCTTGCCCGAGCGCGCGCCGCCCAGCACCAGCGTCACCGGAGGAAGCCCGGCGCGCCCTCGGCCCGAATTTGCCAGCGGCAATGGTCCCTCCTCCTCCGCCCGAGGAATCGTCCCAAATCGCGCGATGCGGAGGTCTCCTGGCTCGGGGTCGTCGCCCGCGGCGCCTTCCCAGCCCGGCTGTCGCCTGGCCAGTGGTCATTGCCGCGGTCTCGCCGCTTACAGTTGCGGGGGCAGCGCCGGTATTACACCGGACTTCCCTGTCGCATCGCAACAGCAACGCTACCATGCGCCTCGCTTGCCGTCACTCTCGTTATCGATCGCAGGCGAAGCCGAGATGATGCCGGACGTCATCATGATCCCGTCGGCACCCTCGACGACACCAGCTGGGTCAAGCCGGCGATGCGGATCTACTGCGACGTAGCTCAACCCTGGGAATCGCTCGAGGGCGATATGCAGCGTTTCCCCGGGATGCCCACGCCCGGCTGGGCATTTTTCGCTACAGGCGGTTGACGGTCACGACCCGCCAGCCATGACCCATGCCGGGGCCGTCCATATGGTCGATGCGGGTCAGCGAGCAATTCTCGATCGTAAAGGCGAGCGCCGCCTCCGGGTCGAGGCCGAGCGCCACGGCGAGTGCGGCGCGGATCGTTCCGCCGTGGGCTACGGCGATGATGTCGCGGCCGGCATGGAGTTCGACCAGGTGGCGGGTGGCGCGCGAAACCCGCTCGATGACGGCGGCAAAGCTCTCGCCAGCAGGCGGCGCCTCGTGGGCCGGGGCGTGCCAAAAGCGATGGAATGCTCCGTTTCGCGATCGGCTCAGCTCGTCGTAGGTCAGGTTCTGCCACTCGCCGAAATGCTGCTCGGCGAGATCGGGCAGCGTCGTAATCTCGGGTCCGGGGATCGCGGCCGGCCCCGGCAGCCCGGCGCGGACGAGCGCCGCCGCGGTCTCGTGCGTGCGCCGCAGATTGCTCGCGACCCACACCGCGTCTTGCGGCAATTGCGCGGCAAGACCGGCGAACAGCGCGGTCTCCGAGCAGTCGCAGGAAAGATCGGCCTGTCCGTAGATCCGGCCGCCATGGGCGACTGGGGCATGGCGGATCCACCAGAAGCGGGTGGTGACGTCCCGCATCACGCCGCTGCTGCGAGCAAAATCACGATCTCGCCGATCTGCTCGACAGCGCCGAGAACATCGCCGGTATAGCCCCCGATCCGCTGGTTTGCGATTGCCGCCGCTCCCGCCATCGCCGCGACCGCGCATGCGAAGGCGATGACGCCGTGCCACGGCCCAAGCGCTGCGGCGGCGATCGCCAGCGCGATCAGCGCCGCCGCGATCACCATGATCGGGCGCGGCCGGCCGGCGCCGGCGCCGAGTCCGTCATCGCGCGCCGGCGGCATTGCCCACGTCGCCATCGGCAGCAAGGCGCGCGAGCCGGCATGCGCCGCGACCAGCGCCAGCCCGGCGAACATCGCCTCGCCGATCTGCGCCAGCGCCGCCGCCCGCAAGGCGACGCTCAGCACCAGGGCCAGCACCGCGAACGTGCCGTGCCGGCTGTCGCGCATGATCGCCAGCCGACCCTCGCGGTCGCTGCCGCCAAACAGCCCGTCGGACGCATCGGCGAGCCCGTCCTCGTGCAATGCCCCGGTCAGCAGCAATCCGGCCAACACCGCCAGCAGCGCCGCCGGCCAGTCGCCGAGCCCGACCAGCTGGGCGACGAGGAACACGACGGCGGCGACCGCGCCGATGCCGGCGCCGACCAGCGGAAAAGCCCACGCGGCTTCGGCGAGGGACCAGCGGCTTTCGACGGCCGTCGCCACCGGTATGCGGGTCAGGAAGGCGGCAGCGACCGCGAAACCGGTGATAAAACCTGCTTGCCGGCGCGGCGACGGTTCGGGTTGGGTCATCCCCGCGACGATACTCGAAGCCGCCCGACTGCCGGACCGGTTTTTGCGCTTGGGCCGCGAGGCATGATTGGGACAGGATCGCGGCCCAACGGAGCATGCAGCCATGAACGAGCCGGTTGCCAGCCTCGACGAGATGCGCGCCTTGCTGGTGCATCTGCCCGGGCCCGATCTCGGAGCCGGCACCGCCGCGGCTGCACGCCAGGTGCTGTTGACCAAGCCTGCCGGTTCGCTCGGTCGTCTCGAAGAGCTGGCGATCTGGCTCGCGACCTGGCAGGGGCGCCACCCGCCGCGGCTCGATCGTCCGCGCACGATCGTCTTCGCCGGCAATCACGGCGTCGCCGCGCGCGGGGTCTCGGCCTATCCCGCCTCGGTGACGTCGCAGATGGTGCAGAATTTCGTCGCCGGCGGTGCTGCGGTGAACCAGCTCTGCCGCATCGTCGACGCCGACCTCCGCGTCTACGAGATGAACCTCGATGCGCCGACCGGCGACATCGTCAACGGGCCGGCGATGAGCGAAGAAGAATGCGCTCGGGCGATGGCCTACGGCATGATGGCGGTCGAGCCCGGTATCGACGCGTTGGCGGTGGGCGAGATGGGCATCGGCAACACCACCGCGGCGGCGGCGTTGTGTTCGGCGCTGTTCGGCGGCGATGCAGCGCTGTGGACCGGCCCCGGGACCGGCGTCGCCGGGGAGGCGCTCCACAGCAAACGTCACGCCGTCGCACAAGCGGCGGCGTTGCACCGCCCGGCGGCGCGCGATCCGCTCGACCTGTTGCGCCGCCTCGGCGGTCTCGAATTCGCCGCCATCGTGGGCGCGGTCATGGCGGCGCGGCTCGGCCGGATTCCGGTCGTGCTCGACGGCTTTGCCACGACGGCAGCCGCCGCGGTTCTCTATGCCGCCGATCGGCGCGCCCTCGACCACTGCATCGTAGCGCATGTCTCGGCCGAGCCGGGCCATCGCAGGCTTCTCGGGCATTTGAGCCAGCGGGCGCTGCTGGATCTCGGCATGCGGCTTGGCGAGGCTTCCGGGGCGACGCTTGCCCTCGGCCTGTTGAAGGCTGCCGTCGCCTGCCATAACGGCATGGCGACCTTCGCCGAGGCGGGAGTCAGCGGCCCCGCCTGAGCGGCCTCATTACCGGTTCGACCTCGACGCGTTTTCCACGTAGGCTTGCCGGTAAAGGCGACAGGCCAGGGAGACGATCGGAAATGAAGTTCGCGGGCGCGCCCGGCGACGCGCGGCTGGCGCGCGGCAACAAGGGCGTGGCGCTCCGGGATGCAGCCCGGTAGCCCCGGCCGCTCGATGAGCGCCGATCCGATAAAGGCGCGATCGGCGCCCACCGCCCCCGGCATGTCCGGCGCGGCGGCGGACGGACGAGCGCGGACAATCGGACAGCGTCCGCGGCGTCGGCTGACCTGGCCCTTGCGCGGGCTGCTCGTCGCTTCCCTCGCGGTGCCGGCGCTGCTGCTGGCCCTCGCCGCCTGGCAAAATCTGCTACTGCTGCAGCGTCAAGTCGAAGAGCGGGTGATCATTGAGGCCGGCAACCTGGAGGAGCATGATCTCAGCGCCTTCAAGATTTACACGATGGCGCTCGGCTGGGTCGAGGAACGCATCCGCGGGCAGGACTGGGACGGCGTCGAGCACAATGCCGAGCTTCACCGCTTCCTGGCAAACCTCGAGACGCTGCCTCAAGTAGACGCGGTCTGGATCGTCGACGCCGCCGGGCATATCCGCGCCGGCGGACGGCTATTCCCGGTTCCGCGCGATGCCGCAATGGCCGACGACGACGCATTCGTCGCGCAACGCGAGCACGATTCCGCTGTATTTGTCGGCAGCGAGCACGTCGATCCGCTGACGCACGATCGGGTATTCGACCTTAGTCGCCGGCTTACCACAGCGGACGGCGGCTTTGCCGGCGCGATCATAGTGTCCGCCAACCCCAGTTATTTTCGTAGTTTTTACGCCAATATCGCAAACGAGAAAGATTCCGTCGCCTGCCTCTTGCATGCCGACGGCTCGGTGCTGGCCGGTTATCCGGAAAAGGGGGCGCCGCTCACCGTCGACCCCAACGGCTCGTTCATGCGAGCGATCGCGGCGACGGCCGACGGCACCGTATTCCGGATCGCATCGGCCCGCGACGGCATCGAGCGGGTTTACGCTTTTCACCGCCTTTCGGGTTTACCGGTGGATGTCGTTTTCGGCGTGCCGGCGAGGGACGCCCTGCCCTCCTGGCGCGCCAACCTCGTCAGCT
>DATKHX010000027.1:0-12908 GCA_035510075.1 Allostellaceae bacterium | reverse complement strand
AGGAATGGGGTGGTCGCTTCGATCAGCTTTACGACCAGGCACAGCGGAGCAATTGGAGTGAGCCATCTCTCATACAATGGGCTGCAGCGCTTCTAGAGAAGCAGCGGGCGGCGTTGGAGCTTTTCAACCCTTTGATTGCTGGGTTGCAGAGTCGAGCTACGGATTATGCTGCACGCTCCGACACGGATCTCCTTGAGTTGTGCCTCGCAACAATCGATTTGATGCTTGGCTGGATCACGCCCTACCAGAAGCTATGTGGTCAGCTGCTCGAATTAGCCGCCGAGCGGCGGAAGAGTCGCGACACGGTTTTGCGGGCGCGTTCGGTCGAAGGCGAAATCGATCATGGGGCGTTAACTCGCGAGATTATCGACCGGTTTCCCAAAATCCTGGCAGAACTTGCCAAATGAACCGCAGTGGCTGTCGGTGGAGACAGTCATCGAGATCAACCAAGCCACTGTTACAATAACGGGCGAGCCGCACTTCCTCCGCGACCGAGGGCTGCTGGAAAGCGCATTGGCACGTCCGCAAAATGCGTTTGCTTATGGAGAAGAGGATGTTGCGGTGCTCGCTGTCAGGTTGCTGGCGGGCATCGCTCAGGCGCACGCATTCGCTCAAGGAAATAAGCGCACTTGCTTTGTAGCGATGGTGCAATTTCTTAACACAAATGGCTACGACCTCGCTATCGAAGACTCAGCGACTTGGGGGGAGGCGGTGGTCAGCTTGGTAGAGCATCGGACAACTGAAGAGGATTTTGGTCGAGCGATCCGCCCGTTTGTGATTGAGAAATAGTACCTCCGCGCCTGCCCTCGCTCAAACAAAAGCACTTGCGTCGGGCGCGGCGCGCGGATAGCGTGCTCACGATGATCCTAACGAGCGCCACATGCCGCGCCCGCTTCCCAGCGCGATTTTGGTACTGCCGGTACATGACGGCGGCCTAGGATCGCGACCACGCGTTTTCTCGAAGCCGCCCGCACCCGAGGCGGCTTTCGCATTTCAGGCTCTCCCGTGATCCGAATGTCGCCGATGGTGGAGCGGCCTCCAACCCCGGAGGTGAAGCATGACCAGAACGGCCCCGAATGCACGACGAGCAAAGGCGCGACGACAGCGCGCGGAGGAATTGTGAGATGAGCGAAAAATGGTCCCCCGGCAGCTGGCGCGGGCTGCCGATCCGGCAGGTGCCGGGCTACTCCGATGAGGCGGCGCTGACGCGCGTCGAGGAAACCCTGCACAATTTCCCCCCATTGGTGTTCGCGGGCGAGGCGCGGCGGCTCGAAGACCGGCTGGCGGCGGTCGCCGCCGGCAAGGCGTTTCTATTACAAGGCGGCGACTGCGCCGAAAGCTTTGCCGAGTTCCACCCCAACAACATCCGCGACATGTTCAAGGTGCTGTTGCAGATGGCGGTCGTGCTGACCTTTGGCGCCGGCTGCCCGGTCGTCAAGCTCGGCCGGCTCGCCGGGCAGTTCGCCAAGCCGCGCTCGTCCGAGACCGAGACCCGCGACAGCACCACCTTGCCCTCCTATCGCGGCGACATCATCAACGGCCTCGATTTCGACGAGGCGGCGCGCGAGCCCGACCCGCAGCGAATGATCCAGGCCTACAGCCAGTCGGCCGCGACCCTCAATTTGCTGCGCGCCTTTGCCCAGGGCGGCTATGCCGATTTGCACCGGGTTCATGCCTGGAACCAGGATTTTGTCGCCGACTCGCCGCAGGGCGAGCGTTACCGCGAGCTCGCCGACCGGCTGACCGAAACCCTCGATTTCATGGAAGCCTGCGGCCTGACTTCGGAAACCGCCCCGCAGATCCGCGAGACCGAGTTCTACACCTCGCATGAGGCGCTGTTCCTATCGTATGAAGAAGCGCTGACCCGGGTCGATTCGACGACCGGCGACTGGTACGACTGCTCGGCGCATCTGGTGTGGCTCGGCGACCGCACCCGCCAGGCGGACGGCGCGCATGCCGAGTTCCTCTCCGGCGTCAAAAATCCGGTCGGCATGAAATGCGGGCCGACCCTCGAGCCCGACGACCTCTTGGGCCTGATCGACCGGCTCAACCCGCAGAACAAGCCGGGCCGGCTGACCCTGATCACCCGCATGGGGGCCGACAAGGTCGAGGCGCGGCTGCCGCGGCTGATCCGTGCGGTCCGCCGCGAGGGCCGCGAGGTCGTGTGGTGCATCGACCCGATGCACGGCAACACGATCACCTCCACGAACGGCTACAAGACCCGGCTGTTCGACCGCATCCTCGACGAGGTGCACGGGGCGTTTGCGATCCATGCGGCCGAGGGTAGCTATGCCGGCGGCATCCACTGCGAGCTGACCGGCCAGAACGTCACCGAATGCATCGGCGGCGCCCAGGCGATCAGCGAAGCAGCGCTCGCCGACCGCTATCTGACACATTGCGACCCGCGGCTCAACGCCACCCAGGCGCTGGAATTGGCGTTCGAGATCGCAGACGCATTGAAGCGCGCCCGCCGGAGCAACGGTGTGCCGAGCCGTGCCCGGCTCGCTGCGGTTTCGTAGGGTAGCGGCGATGGCGGCTGACGGATCGCCGTCGCTCGCGGCGCGGACCGACAGCTATTTTCTGAAATCGAAGGCGATCGTCGAGCGCTTTGGCGATCGCCAAGCAACCTATGCGGTGTTCATGCGGCGCCCGGTCGTCTCGACGCCGCGCCTGGCGCTCGATTTTCTCGAAGCCGCCGCCGCCGCGCGCCGCACCCGCTTCGAGATCGAGGTGAACCACCCCGAGGGGGCATTGGCCGGCGCCGGCGAGCCGATCCTCTATGTGACCGGCGCGCTGGCTCACCTTGTCGATCTCGAGACCGTGCTATTGCAAAAGCTCGGTCCCGCCTGTGTCGCCGCCTACAACGCCTATGCGATGTGCGCGGAGCTGCCGAGGGTCGCCTTTCTGGCGATGGATGCGCGGCACTGCGCCGGGCCGGATATGGCGGACATGATGGCCTATGCCGCCTCGGTCGGGTCTGAGACGGCGCGGCGCGAGGCCGGGGCGATCGGGTTTGTCGGCTGTGCCGCCGACGCGACGGCGCATTTCTTCGGTCAGGAAAAAGGCGCCGGCACGATGCCGCACGCGCTGATCGGCTATGCCGGTTCGACGGTGCGGGCGGCCGAGATGTTCCGGGAAACCTTTCCCGACGAGCCCCTGACCGTGCTGATCGATTATTTCGGCCTCGAGATCAGCGACGCGGTCGACGTCGGCCGGCGTTTCCCGGAGCTGGCCGCCGCCGGGCGGCTGTCGGTGCGCATCGACACCCCGGGTGGGCGCTATTGCGAAGGGCTCGATCCCGCCCGCTCCTACGAGGTGCTGGAGCGTCATGCGCCGCAATCGATCCGCGGCTACCGCACCGAGGAGGAATTGCGCTACCTGGTCGGGACCGGGGTTTCGGCGGCGGCGATTTGGCAGTTGCGGCAAGCGCTCGACGGGGCTGGCTTTTCGTCGATCAAGATTGTCGGCAGCTCGGGCTTCGGCCCGGCCAAATGCCGGATCATGGCGATCGCCAAGGCGCCGCTCGACGTGATCGGCACGGGCTCCTTTCTGCCCGAGCTGTGGAGCGAGACCTACGCCACCGCCGACATCATCGCCTATGACGGCAAGCCGATGGTCAAGGCCGGCCGCGAATTCCTGTTGCGCAAGCGAGCCGAGGGCTGACCGCCACCGAAAGTGCGGCCCGATGGCTCGCCGTTGCTTTGTAAGATGACAATCCGAAGCCGCCGAGCTAGGGTCGGCCGCCGATTCTGAGAGATCGGCAAAAGGGCGAGCGAAAAACGCCGCCCAACATCGAACAGGAGCAACACGTCGACCGGTGGCATCTTGCGTGGGCGCCGGGATTCGCGAGGCGGCAATCCGGGAATTATCGAGTTGGCAAGAATTCATCGTAACTGAAAAGCGACGCGCTCGCCTCGCCGGTTTTGCGCTGCAGTATGGCCTCCGATTCGACCCATCTGGGAGAGCGCCATGACTGCGGTCATATCGAACGGCTCGGCGGCGACCCCCGCCAGCCGCCTGCTCGGCAACAAGCTCGACGGCATTCCCTTCAGCCCCTACCACATCGCGATCATCGCGGTCTTGGGGTTTGTTGGTTTTGTCGAGGGCTACGATCTGTCGATCACCGGCTCGCTGCTCGTCTTGGCAAAACATCCGCTTCATCTGACCCCAGCCGACATTCGCTTTGTCGCCGTCGCCTCGACCTTGATGGCCTGCGTCGGCGGCTTCACCGCTTCGGCGATGTCGGACCATTGGAGCCGCAAATGGATCATGCAGATCGGCGTCATCGCCACCACGTTCTGCACGCTGTTGATCCCGCTGGTGCAAACCGCCGAACAGCTGATTATCGTGCGATTGATGACCGGACTGGGCGGCGGGTTCGCCGTTTCCGCGGCGTTTCCGATCGCGGCCGAGCTGATGCCGGCGCGGCACCGGCGCACCTACGGTGCGGTCTACGAGATGTCGCTGGCGGCCTCGTTCACCCTGGTGCTGTTGGTCAGCTTCGTGCTCGCCGGCAATCCGAATGCGTTTCGGCTGATGGCCTTGCCCGGCGGGCTTGCTCTATTCGTCGCGCCGGCGCTGATCCATTTCGTGATCCCCGAAAGCCCGCGCTGGCATTTTCGCCGAGGCCGGATCGAGGCCACGGCCGCCGCGGTGAACTTGATCATCCGCCGCTCCGGCAGTCGCGTGCCGCCGTTTTCCGCCGCGATGCTCGGCGCGACCCCCGGCGCCGGTGGCGGGTGCGGCAAGTTGCCGTCCTACTGGGCGCTGTTCGCCCCGGGCCAGTTGCGCTGGACCACCGTCGGCATCCTGAGCGGGGTTTGCGCCGGCACCGCCGCCTACCTCATCCACGTATTGCTGCCGAAGGCGCTCGTCGACCAAGGTGCGGCCGTGTCGATGAGCTTCGGGCTCGCCACGATCGTCTACATGGCGAGCATCCCGGGAAAGGCCTTCACCGGGTTCCTGATGGAGATCATCGGTCGGCGCTGGACGATCACCTATGCGCTCGCCGGCTCGCTGCCCGGCCTCGTCTTGATGCTAATGGCGCGCCAGGCCGGCGCCAACGCGACGATCGTGATGGTGGCGGGAGGGCTGATCACCGGCTTCACCGTGCTGTCGGCCTTCACCGCCACCCGCGTCTATCTCTCGGAGCAGTTCCCGACGGCGCTGCGCGGGCGCGGGCACATCTTCGGCGAGTCGTTCGGGCGGGTGTTCGCCGGCGTCCTGGCCCCGTTTCTGATGGCGCCGCACACGGGCTCGCCGGTGATATTTTTCGGCACGATCGTCGTGGTGGTGGCGATCGGCGCTTTCATCCCGCCGCTCTTTGGCAGGGAGACCGTCGGCCAGCTGGAGATCATCGCCGCGGAAGCCGAGCCGGCGTGATGCGAAGCCACCGCCGGTGTCTTGCCGTGCGGGCGATTGTGCTCGGAAGAAGTCGCGGCCGATCTCGCGCGCGCTATCCGCGACATTATCCGCCATGAACGGCGCGCCGATGAACACAGGCCGCGAATTCCTGCTGCGAGCGCGCAGCCGCGCTTGCGCCGTGCCTTTTTCCCGGGTGACCTTGCCCTTTTCCCAAGTGACAAGGTGCCGCAGTGCGGCTAGGGTGTTTCGGGCCAGTCGCCACGGCGAGCGAAAATAACCCGTCGCCCGACTGGAACAGGAGCAGCACGTCGACCCGGTGGCGCGCGGAAGCGCCTTCGAAGCAGGTGAGGCGCCGAAAGTCGAAAATCGGCCTCTCGACAAGATCAGGCAGCCGCCCGCTCGTTTCCAGTTTCCGCACGCCCTCCGGTTCGTTCGAATTGGGAGGCGAAGCATGGCAGAAATTCGACCGATCGCCCGATCCGCAACGGCAGCCGGCCATGTGCTCGGGCGCAAGCTCGACAGCATCCCGTTCAGCGGCTACCACGTGATGATTATCGCCGTGCTCGCCCTCGTCGGCTTTATCGAGGGCTACGATTTGGTGATGACCGGCTCGCTCTTGGTGCTCGCCAAGGCGCCGCTGCATCTGACCGGGTCGGACATCCGCTGGCTCGCGGTCGGCCCGACCTTCCTGCTGTGCCTCGGCGGCTTTGCCTCCTCGGCGGTATCCGATCACTGGAGCCGCAAGACGATCATGATGATCGGCGTGATCGCCACGACATTTTTCACATTGTTGATTCCGTTGGTGCAAAACGCCGAGCAGCTGATCACCCTGCGTCTGCTGACCGGGTTTGGCGCTGGTTTTGCCGTCTCGGCGGCGTTTCCGATCGCTGCGGAACTAATGCCGGCGCAGCACCGGCGAACTTACGGCGCGGTCTACGAAATGGCGCTGGCGATCTCGTTCACCGTGGTGCCGTTTATCGCTTTCCTGCTGACCGGCAATCCCTCGGCGTTTCGCTTTCTGGCATTGCCGGGCGGGCTGGCGATAACCGTGGTGCCGGTGCTGGTCTATTTCCTGATCCCCGAGAGCCCACGCTGGCACTTGCGCCGGGGCCACACCCAGGCGGCGGCCGACCTCGTCAATCAGATGATCAAGCGATCGGGCGACCGCGTGCCGCCGCTGATGGTCGAGGCGCTCGGCGAAGCGCAGCAGACCGCGCGCGAGCAGCTCCCTCCCTTCTGGGCATTATTCGCCAGCGGCCAACTGCGCTGGACCACGGTCGGCATTCTGAGCGGCGTCTGCGCCGGCACCGCCTATTTCCTGATTTCGGTCCTGCTGCCGAAAGCGCTGGTCGATCAGGGGGCGGCCGTCAGCCTGAGCTTTGGCCTGACCTCGCTGGTGTATTTTGCGAGCATCCCGGGAAAGGCCTTCACAGGCTTCCTGATGGAGCTCATCGGGCGGCGGTGGACGATATTCTACGCGCTCGCCGGCTCTCTGCCCGGTCTTTTCCTGATGCTGATGGCGCACCGCGCCGGGCAATTTGCGACCGTCGTCATGGTCACCGGCGCGCTGATCACCGGGTTCACCGTGCTGTCGGCGTTTACCGCCTGCCGCGTCTATCTGTCCGAGCAATTCCCGACCGCTCTGCGGGGGCGCGGGCAGCCTTTTGGCGAGTCGACCGGCCGCTTGTTCGCCGGCGTCCTGGCGCCCTTCCTGATGGAGCCGCACACCGGTTCGGCGACGATCTTCTTCGGCACGATCCTGGCTGTGGTCGCGGTCGGCGCCTTCATCCCGGTGCTGTTCGGCAAGGAGACCGTGGGGCAACTCGAGACCGTCACCGAAACCGCGCCGGCGCTCGCCTGAGGGCGGGCACTGTGAAAAGGGAGGGCGAGCGGCAAAAAGCCGCCGCGAGCTGGAACAGGAGCATCGCGAGACGTGGCCCGGCGGGCAGCAATGCGGTTGCGGTGACGGGCGAGGTAGCGGCGCGGCGATAACCATCGCGGCGAGCTTTGATCCTCGAGACGAGCAAAGCGCCGCCCGTCTGCTTTGCGGTTGCGCATGGTCCCCGGGTTCGACCGATCTGGGAGGTCGCGATGACAGAAGCTCGTCCTATCGGCCGGTCCGCAACGGCGGCCGGCCATATTCTCGGCCGCAAGCTCGACAGCATCCCGTTCAGCCCCTATCACCTGATGGTGATCGGCGTGCTCGGGCTCGTCGGCTTTATCGATGGCTATGACCTGGTCATGACCGGCTCGCTGCTCGTGCTCGCGAAGCAGCCATTGCATCTCACACCCTGGGACGTTCGTTTTCTGGCCGTCGCCTCGACCATGACGATCTGCGTCGGCGGTTTTATGGCCTCGGCGATCTCCGACCATTTCAGCCGCAAGACCATCATGCTGATCGGCGTCGGCGCGATCACCTTTTTCACACTCTTGATCCCGTTGGTGCAAAACGCAGAGCAGCTGATCGTCCTCCGCTTGTTGACCGGTCTGGGAGGCGGCTTCGCGGTCTCGGCGCCGTTCCCGATCGCCGCCGAGCTGATGCCGGCGCAGCACCGGCGCACCTTCGGGGCCGTCTACGAGATGTCGCTGGCCGCCTCGTTCACGGTGCTGCCCTTTGTCGGCTTTCTATTCGCCGGCAGTCCCAATGCCTTCCGAATGATGGCGCTGCCCGGCGGCCTAGCGTTTTTTGTCGTGCCGGCGCTGATCTATTTCCTGGTCCCGGAGAGTCCGCGCTGGTATCTGCGCCGAGGCCGGACCGCGGCGGCGCTCGACACCGCCAACCGGATCATTCGCCGTGCCGGCGGCCGGGTGCCGGAACTCGCCGCCGCAGCACTCGCCGGCAATGTCGAGGGGCTGCGCGAACAGCTTCCACCCTATCGGGCGTTGTTCGCTCGCGGCCAATTGCGTTGGACGGCAATCGGTATTTCCAGCTACGTCTTCTGCGGCACCGCGTTTTTTCTGATCTCGGTTCTGCTCCCCAAGGCATTGGTCGATCAGGGCGGCGCTGTCAGCTTGAGCTTTGGCGTCAGCTCACTGGTGTTCGCGGCGAGCATCCCCGGAAAAGGCTTCACCGGCTTTCTGATGGAGATCGTCGGGCGGCGCTGGACGATCTTTTATGCGATGGCCGGCGCGCTCCCCGGCCTTCTCTTGATGATGATGGCGCATCGGGCCGGCCACTATGCGACGATCGTTATGGTGACGGGCGCGCTGATGACGGGCTTTACCGCACTGTCCACCGCGACCGCCTTCCGGGTCTACCTCGCGGAGCAGTTCCCGACCGCGTTGCGCGGCCGCGGGCACATCTTTGGCGAGTCGGTGGGACGGATCTTTTCCGGCGTGACCGCACCATTCCTGATGGAGCCGCATACCGGATCGCCGGCGATCTTCTTTGGCACGATCCTCGTCATGGTCACGATCGGCGCCTTTATCCCGCTGCTGTTCGGCCGCGAGACCGTGGGCCAGCTCGAAACCGTGACCGAAGGCGCGCCCGCTCTCGCCTGAGGCGCCACCGCGCTGGGGGCGCACGATCCGATCGGGGGCGGCCCCGAACGGGCTGGCCCCGCGCACAGGCGGCAGCCGCCTGAGCCTGCGCCGTCGCATACCCTATCCGCCCGACGGCGGTGGGCTCAGATCGTGCGTTGCCGTGGCGAGGCCGCGGGTCCGTTTCCCGGTCGGCTTCAGCGAATCGCCGCGGCTTTTTGCCAGCACAAATTAACCATTCCACATCAGTTCCCCCCGCCAGGTCAATGACTCATTTTTGACACACCCCCTTTGGTTGATTTGGCGATTGACATCGGCGCATTCACCGTGAGAAATTCGAAGTTGATGAGGCGGGTGGCTCACAACTTATTGGTTCCTGCCATAGTGAACATTCTCTAATGTAGCAGCTTGGCTAGGAATGGTCATGTAATCCACGCCGAAACATCAGTTACCTGCCAACTGAAATCTCCCATTTTAATATTTAACTGCCTTCAAGCGGTTAGTTCTGCTTGCTGGTGTCTGTTCGGCCTGTAAGGAGCCAAAGGGAGGATCTGACATGTCGATCGTGGTTCCGTTCGAACCAATCGATAGATACGCGCGACACGCGACCGCGGCCGGCGTTATGTCCTGATTATCGCTTTCCGCGATGTGCAGCCGCGATGCGGCGACCACCGGCGCCGTCATGAGCGGCATCTTGGCCCACTGTTCTCGGTTCGGCCAACGGCAACGACGATCGCCGATGGGTTCCCGAGGCATTCGGCGCTCGTCGGATTGTGCCGTTCGCCGGCAACGGATCGAGCTCGTACCGGATCGCGCACGGCGAGGCACAAAAGTTTTAGCGATTTGTCAACTCGCCCCGCTTAAACAAGCGGGACGAGTTGTCGGAAGGCAAAGATTTGTCGATCTCTCGACGTGAAACAAAATTGGCACATTTACGCAGACGGAAGAGAACTCAGGGTTGCTAAGCGCGTGATATCGAGCCTGGAATAGTCATGTGCTCTTTAGGTAATCGACAAAATTACGAACCAACCGAGAAGGAAATGTTTCGAGTATTTCGACTATCTGCGTTAGCTGCGAATTCGAATGGTCGAGGCGCCCCTTTCGGCGCCGGCGCTGGAGTCGCAATCGAGCAGAAGCGATCGCAAGGCGTGCCCTCGCCGCATCAGGCGCCGCCTAGTCGTAGGCCTCATCTGCTAAGGTTTTTTGCAAGATAGCGCGCAGCTGTGCAAGCAATGTGGGGAGACAGGGCGTTCGAGCGTGTTCGTGACGGCGAATGCGCGACTACCATCAAATAAAACAGGCCGGGAGTACTGCCAATGCATTCGATGCTGCCCACGGCGCGCGTGACCTCGACGCCGCCAGTGATCCCCTACGCCCCCTCCCGTATTTCCGGCTTGGTCGAAGCCTATCGAAATGCGTTCGAGGGCGTTCCGGTCACCACGCCGGCGCAGCTCCGGGCAGCGCATCGCTTGCGCTATCAGGTGTTTTGCGTCGAGAACAAGATCTTCGATCCGGCAAAAAACCGGGGCGGCCTCGAATGCGACGAGTACGACGAACACTCTCTGCACGCCGTGCTGCTGCATCGCGCGACGCAAAGCGTAGTCGGCACCGTTCGCCTGGTGCTGCATAAGCCCGGGGCGCGGCACGGATCCCTGCTCTTCCACCAGCTTTGCCGGCACCCACGGCTGAACGATCTGGATTTCCTACCGCTGGAAACGACCGGAGAAATCGGCCGGTTCGCCATCGCAAAGGCGTTCCGCCCGTCGCCCGGCGCTGACGAAGGCGGCCGGCTCTCCGAATTCGGGAATTTCTCCGGCACCGACCGCCGCCTGATCCCCCAGATGAGCCTTGGCCTGATCAAAGTGGCGCTGCAAATGTGCATCGCGCAACGGATACGGGACGTCTGCGCGGCCATGGAGCCGAGCCTGCTACGGCTGCTCGGGGGGCTGGGCTTGCACTTCCATCCACTGGGACCCCCGGTCGACTATTATGGATTGCGGCAGCCCTGCTACACGAACTTGGTCGAGCTTTTCGCCCGCTGCAGGGTCGAGCGGCCCGAAGTCTGGGCAGTCACGACCGATCACGGCCGATTGTTCGGCGCCGATCATGCCGCTGCCGAACCGGCCCATCGGGAAGCGTTCTCACCCGCCGAACGTGCTATCGCTCTGCCGGCGTGAGCTGCCGGCGATTGCGAGCGGCGCCGAAGCCCCTTTTTGCCAATGGGATGCGAGCATGGCGATGCCGACAAATCCGACCTTTACCGAGAGAGCGTTTTGTTATGACGAGGCCTTCAGCCGCAATCTCGGCTGGGTGACCGAAGGGGAGCAGCAGGCGCTGCGGCAAAAATGCGTCGCGGTCGCCGGTCTGGGCGGGGTCGGCGGCGCCTATCTACTGACGTTGACGCGCCTCGGCGTCGGCGGGTTTCATATCGCCGATCTCGACCGCTTCGAACTCGTCAATTTCAACCGGCAAGCCGGTGCCACGCTCGACGCGCTCGGCCGGCCAAAGGTCGAGGTGATGGCCGAGCGGGCACGCCAGATCAACCCCGAGCTGCGCATCGCGAGCTTCGGCGAGGGTATCAGCGAGGCCAATCTCGACGCGTTCTTGGCCGGCGTCGATGTCTGCATGGACGCGATCGATTTTTTTGAGCTCGATATCCGGCGGCGGCTGATGGCCCGCTGCGCCGAGCTGGGGATCCCGGTAATCCTGGCGGCCCCGCTCGGTATGGGAGCCGCCTACTTGGTGTTCAGACCAGGCGGAATGAGCTTCGAGCGCTGGTTTAGGCTCGATGGCCTGTCGCCGGAAGAGCAGTCCGTCAATTTTCTGCTCGGGCTGGCCCCCGCCGGATTTCATCGCAGCTACCTGGTCGATCCGAGCCGGGTCGACCTGCGCGGGCGGCGCGGCCCGTCGACCGCGGCGGCCTGCGAGCTGTGCGCCGGGGTAGCGGCGGTTGAGGCGGTCAAGCTGCTGCTCGGGCGCGGCCGCGTCCGCGCGGTTCCCTATCATCACCATTTCGACGCCTATCGGGGGCGCTGGACCGTCAAACGGCTGCCCGCAGGGAACGCCAATCCCGTCCAGCGTCTAAAGATCGCAGTAATGCGCCGCCTGGCGTCGAGGTGGTCGCAGCGCACGGCGCTACCCGAGATCGGGGGGCCGGCGGTCGCCGCCAATCGAGGTGAACCCTGATCGCGCCGTCGGCGATCGCTAGCGCTCGGACTCATTCAGATGGTGCACGATGCCAACCAACTCGTCATGCCCGGACTTGCGCCGGTAAAGCGCAGGCGGCTGCTCTGACCCTCAATCGACTCGACGAGGGTCCGGCCCCAGCGGCCGAGGCCGACGATCGCGGCGTCGATCATCGGCCGGCCGGGCAGACGCCGGCGCTAGCTGCGCGGCGCCCCAAGGTTCTTGTGGAAGAAGGCAAAGACCTTGTGCCAACCGTCGACCGCCTGCTCGGGCCGGTAATTCGGGCGATAATGCGCGAAAAAGGCATGGCCGGCGCTGTCGTAGCGGTGGAATTCGTAGTTCTTTCCGTGCTTTTTCAGCTCCGCCTCGGTGCGGTTGACCTGGTCGGCCGACGGGTTCGGGTCCTCGTTGCCGAAGAGGCCAAGCAGCGGGCAGTTGATGCCCTCGGTAAATTCGATCGGCGCTGTCGGCTGCGCCTTGGTCAGCCGCGACTTGTCGTCGACGATGACGTTGCCGCCCCAGCAATCGACGGCACCCTGGATCAGGTGCGACAGCTTGGCCGCGACCAGATACGTCTGCCGCCCACCGGAGCAGAAGCCGATCACCCCGACCTTGCCGCTGGCATGCGGTTGTGAGCGCAGGAAGTCGATGGCACCGGTCACATCGCCCAGCATCTGCTCGTCGGGGACGCCGCCGCTCTCCCGCACCTTGTTGACGACGCCCTCCTGCGCGCCGTCGCCGACGCGGAAATAGAGGCTCGGCGCCACCGCGGCATAGCCGTGATGGGCGAATTTGCGCGCGACCTCGCAAGTCCACTCGTCCCAGCCGGGCATGTGGTGGATCACGACGACGCCGGGATGCGGCCCGTCATTGGCCGG
>DATKHX010000026.1:0-2564 GCA_035510075.1 Allostellaceae bacterium | reverse complement strand
GCCGTTCCCGAACCGGGGTTCAAGGTCGAGCATCTCAAGCACGAGCAATTGGCCGGGCGCCCGACCTCCGGTTATTCGCCAGCGCTCACGGTCGGCGATTTCATTTTCCTGCCGGGCATCACCTCGCTCGCCATCGCTGACGAGCCGCGACGCAACGGTGTCGCCGCGGCGGCGCTGATGGCCGAGGGCGCGCAATGGGGCGGCCAGCCGATAAAACTCGAAACCGAATTCATTATCACCAAGCGGATGACGGCGTCGCTGGCGCTGGCCGGCGCGACGCTCGAAGACGTGGTGCACGCGCAAGTCTATCTCACCGACCACGACGACTACTCGGCCTTCAACGCGGCGTGGACAAAACATTTCGGCGCGGCCGGCCCGAGCGTGTCGATCATTCCGTGCATTGCGCATGGGCTTGCGCCCTACGACGGCAAGATCGAGATCAACGTGATCGCGGCGAAGCCGGGCAGCGCCGCACGCAAGTGGCACATCGATGCCGGCATCGCCACTGCCTTCCGTCATCAACCGCAGGCGGTGAAGGCGGGCGATCTGCTCTTCATCCCGACACTGATGGCGGCCGACCGCGACGGGTTGTCACCCGGGACCGCCGCCGATCCGCGGCAGCCGTATTTCTCGTCGTCGCCGGAGATGCAGGCGGAAGCGATCGTCGACAACATCGCGCGGCTCTGCGCGGCCGCAGGCACCTCGCTCGCCAACGTGGTGCGGGTGCTGCTGTTCCTCACCGACATCGGCGACTTCTATCCGGTCTACAAAGTCTGGGAGCGCCGGCTCGGCGGCGGTCCGCTGCCGTTTTCCGCCGTCGAAGTGCCAGGGCCACTGCCGGTGCCGGGAGCGACGGTGATGATGGAAGCGTGGGCCTATGCGCCATAAGCGATCGCCCGCACCGCCTGCGCGCCACCCGGGCAGTCATTGCGAGTTGTCCGGCGAGCGGCGCACACGTAGACCTACCCACTGACCGGTTTCTGCCGATTGGCTATCCTGCCATGGCCGGACGGGGACGTTTTGGATGCAGCGCTGGTTTCTGAGCTATCACTCGCCCGATCAGGCGCTGGCGGAGCAGTTGAAAGCCGCGATCGAGAGCAAGGATCCCGAGTCACGGGTCTTTTTTGCTCCCGCGAACCTGCGCGCCGGCGGCTCCTGGTCGGCACAGCTGGCGCAGGAAATCGCCGACTCGACCGCTTTCATTTTGCTCATCGGCGAAGCCGGCATCGGCAAATGGCAAGTGCCCGAATACGACGAGGCGCTCGACAAATGGGTGAAGTCGGAACGGCGATTTCCGCTCATTGTCGTGGTGCTGCAAGGCCAGACCGCGCCCGGGTTGCCGTTCCTGCGCCAACTGCATTGGATCGTCACTCCGTCGCCCGCGTCCGAAAAAGACGTCGCCCGCTTGTTCGATGCCGCGTCCGGCGGCGACAGCAGTCCCGACGACTTTTGGCGCTACACGTCGCCCTATCGCGGCCTCGAGGCCATGGAGGAAAAGGACAGCGATTACTTTTTTGGCCGCAAGCGCGAGACCGTGGAGATTTTGTCGGCGCTTGCCGCGGCGCAGGACCGGCTTCCGGTGCTGATCGGCAATTCGGGCGTGGGAAAATCCTCGCTGGCGCAGGCGGGTGTGCTGGCGGCGCTCAAGCGCATGGCATGGCCCGAGGAAGCGCAGGCGCCGAATGCGTGGCCGGCGGCCTTTCAGGACAGCCGCCAGTGGTGCTTTCTCCTGTTCAAGCCCGGTACCGATCCGCTCAAGGCATTGGTCGGCGCATTCCTCGACACCTGGCAATTCAGCGCAACCGATCCGGAGCGGGTGAGAAATCAGACCGGCTGGGTCGAGCTGTTGCGCGACGGCAAGGCGACGTTGCCCGATCTGATCGACGCCACCGAGCGCCGCCGCAAGGAACTCGATCAGCCCAGCCCGCCGGGTTTCTTTCTCTACATCGATCAGGGCGAGGAGCTTTATGTCCGCGCCGAGGAAAGCCAGCGCCGGCGCTTCTCCGAGCTCTTGGTGCAGGCGTTGCCCGACCGGCGCCTGCACGCGATGATGAGCATGCGCTCCGACTTTCTCGGCCATCTGCAAAGCGACGAGGCATTGTTCAAGGCCCGCCAGCAGATCGACGTGCCGCCGCTGCGCGAGGACGCGCTGCGCGAGATCGTCGGCCGGCCGGCGAAACTGCTGGGGGCGCGGTTCGAGAGCGAAGGCCTCGTCGACATCATCACCCGGCGCACCGCTGAGGATTCGATCAGGGACGTCGGCGCGCTGCCGCTGTTGTCCTATACGCTCGACGACATGTGGTCGCAGATGGTGCGCGAGGGCGACGGCACGCTGCGGCTGCCGGCGCAAAGTTTCGAGCTTGGCGGCGTTCTGGTCGACCGTGCCGACAAGTTTCTGGCTTCGCATCCGGGTGCCGAGGCGGTGCTGCGGCGCGTGCTTACACTGCGGCTTGCCGACGTGCGTAACGATGGCGAGCCGACGCGGCGCCGGGCCGCGCGCGGCGAATTTTCGCTCGACGAATGGCGGCTGGTCTCGGAGCTGGCGGATTACCCCAACCGGCTGC
>DATKHX010000025.1:0-3835 GCA_035510075.1 Allostellaceae bacterium | reverse complement strand
GACGAGTGCGAGCGGCGACGCCGACAGCAGCACTCCGGGCAATACCCCCGGCAGCAGCAATACCCCCGGCAGCAGCAATACCCCCGGCAGCAGCAATACCCCCGGCAGCAACAATACCCCCGGTAGCAGTGCCCCTGGCAGCAGCACCCCCGGAGCGGAGAGGCCGGGTCCAGCTAAGGCGAGCCGGTGATCTCCGCGATCTTTGTCGATCGCCCGCGGCTCGCAGTCGTTATCGCGATCGTCATCACGATTGCCGGCGCCCTGGCACTGCTGCGGATCCCGGTCGCGCAGTTTCCGGACATCGTGCCGCCTCAGACCGTCGTTTCGGCCACCTACCCCGGCGCCTCCGCCGCCGTCGTCGAATCGAGCATCGCCCAGCCGATCGAGGCGCAGGTCGTCGGTGTCGACAAGATGATTTACATGAGTTCGACGAGCGGCAATGACGGCAGCTACAACCTGACCGTCAGCTTTGTGCTCGGCAGCGATCCCGACATCAACACCAACGCCGTCAACAACCGGGTGCAGACCGCGCTCGCCCAGCTCCCCCCCGAGGTCCAACTGGAGGGGCTGACGATCCAGAAGAAGTCGTCGGCGGTCCTGCAGTTCATCATGCTTTATAGCGAGAACGGCAAGCAGGATCCGCTGTTCATTACCAATTACGCGATCATCAATGTGCTCGATGTGTTGTCCCGCACACCCGGGGTGGGCCAGGCTCGTCTGTTCGGCGCGCTCAACTACTCGATGCGCATCTGGTTCGACACCCAACGGCTCGACAATCTGAAGCTGACCCCGGCCGATGTGATTGCTGCGATCCAGGCGCAGAACGTCGAGGCGCCGGCCGGCCGGATCGGCGCTCGCCCGATCAGCAGAGACCAGCAATTCCAGATGAACGTGCAGACGCAAGGGCGCCTGACGACACCCGAGCAGTTCGGCAACATCGTATTGCGCGCCAACCCCGACGGCTCGTTGCTGCGCGTACGCGATGTCGCACGGGTCGATCTCGGCGCCGAGAACCAGGACGTCGAAGGCCGCCTCAACGGCGAGCCCGCAGTCGCAATCGGCATTTATCTCTCGCCCGGCGCCAACGCGGTAGAGACCGCCGCCGCGGTCAGGGCCAATCTCGATCGATTGAGTCAGCGCTTTCCGCCAGGCCTCAAATATTTGGTCAATTACGACACGACCACCTTTGTCCAGGCGACGATTCACGACGTGCTGATCACGCTCGTCATCGCCTTTGGGTTGGTCGTGATCGTCGTCTTTGTGTTTCTCGGTAGTTTGCGCGCGACCATCATTCCTGCGATCGCCGTGCCGGTCAGTGTGATCGGCGCTTTCGCGGTGCTGCTGGTGATGGGCTATTCGGCCAATACGATCTCGCTGCTCGCGGTCGTGCTGGCGATCGGCATCCTGGTCGACGACGCGATCGTCGTGGTTGAAAACGTCGAACGCGTGATGGAGGAAGAACCGAACCTGTCACCCGCGGAGGCGACGAAAAAGGCGATGACCGAAATTACCGCGCCGATCGTCGCCATCACTTTGGTCCTTCTTTCCGTGTTCGTCCCGATCGCCTTCATCCCCGGCATCGCGGGAACATTGTTCCGGCAATTCGCGGTGACGATAAGCGTCGCGATGCTGATCTCGGCAGTGAATGCGCTGACCCTCTCGCCGGCGCTGTGTGCGGTGTTTCTGCGTCCCGGTGGGCCGAAGCGGGGCCCGATGGGCTGGGTGCTCCGGCGCATCGACAATATCCGCGACGGCTATGCGGCGATCGTCCGCCGCCTGGTGCGCGTCTCCATACTCGGGATTGCAGCGATATTGGTGAGCGCCGCCGGAGTTTATTTTCTGTCGTTGCGAACCCCAACCGGGTTTCTCCCAGAAGAAGATCAGGGCGCTTTCTTTATCAATGTGCAGTTGCCGGACGGGGCATCGGTGAGCCGCACCCGCGACGCGGTCAAGCGGATCGAGGCCGTGCTGAGGCAGATGCCGCAGGTCCAGAACATTTTCGCGATCGTCGGATTTTCGATCATCTACAGCGTCAACGAGCCGAATACCGGTTTCATCGTGCCGACCCTGAAGCCTTTCGCCGACCGCGTCGGCGCGGCGAACTCGGCGCAAGCATTGATCGCAAAAGTCTTCGGCGAGGGGCAGCAGGTCCGCACGGCGACCGTCATCCCGTTCAACCTGCCGCCGATCATCGGGCTCTCGACGACAGGCGGGTTCGAGTACCGGCTTGAAGGGCTCGAAGGACAGGAGCCGGCGGCGATGAACAGCGTCATGCAGGGGCTGCTCGCGACCGCCAACCAGGACCCCCGGCTGACCCGCGTTTTCTCGACCTACACCGCGAGCAACCCATCGATCTACCTCGATATCGACCGCGAGAAGGCGCAGGCGCTGGGCCTCAGCATGACCGACGTGTTCGGCGCCTTGCAGGCGACATTGGGCGGCGTCTACATCAACAATTTCAACCTGTTCGGACGAGTTTGGCAGGTCAACATCGAGGGCGAGGGGGCGGATCGCAGAGATGTCTCCTCGTTATGGCAAATCTACATCCGCAACAAATTCGGCTCCGATGTGCCATTGCGCTCGATCGCTAACGCCCGCGTCGTCGTCGGGCCGCAGGTCATCACGCGCTACAACAATTATCGCGCAATCCCGATACAAGGGAGCCCGTCTCCAGGCACCTCGTCCGGCACCGCGCTGGCGGCGATGGCGCAGATCTCGGCCAAGACCCTGCCCTCCGGCTATGGCTATGAATGGACCGGGACCGCCTATCAGGAGTTCGCGGCTACCGGGCAGACCGGCCCGATCCTGGGGCTCGCCGTGCTGTTCGCGTTTCTGTTTCTCGTCGGCCTCTACGAAAGCTGGATGATCCCGGTCCCGGTATTGCTGTCGGTTCCTGTCGGAGTGCTCGGGGCGTTTCTCGGGATTTTGATTTTTCACCTGTCGCTCGATCTTTATGCCGAGATCGGGCTCGTCGTGCTGATCGCGATGGCCGCCAAGAACGGCATCCTGATCGTCGAATTCGCCAAAGACCGGCGCGAGGAGGGCATGGATATCCGGGAGGCCGCGGTGCTCGGCTCGCGGATGCGGTTTCGCGCCGTAATGATGACCTCCTTCGCCTTCATCCTCGGCGTCTACCCGCTGGTCACGGCGCAGGGTGCGGCCGAGATCAGCCGGCACGATGTCGGCACGCCGGTTTTCGCCGGAATGATCGCGGCGAGCGCCATTGGGCTGTTCGTGATCCCGATGCTCTACGTCACCTTCCAGGGCCTGCGCGAGCGCAGCGGTGCGTGGGTCGGGCGCCTCAGGCCACGCCGCCGCAGCGCGGCCGAATAGCGCGCCGGGGCGGGAAGCGGCTGGATCAAAATTCGATGACCTGCCGCCGCAAGCCTTTGGCAGTGGCCTTGGGCGTGAGACAAGCGTGGGAGTCCGATCCGGTGCCGCCTCGCCGCTCTGGCGCCACCGGCTGGCGGACGGCGCCGTTCACGTCGGGAGGCGCCAGCCGGCCTTGGTTGCGAAGTTTTCGAAAAAATCGATGTCGTAGGCCTGTTCCGGCGCGTGGCGGACCAACTCGTCGATTACGTGCGCGTCCCCGCCGACGAGAATGCGCCAGCGGTCGGCCTTGACCCCATCGAGGATGATCGTCGCCGCGGCGGCGGCGGTGGTCGGCGCCTCCTCGCGAAAGCGGCGGTCGCGCTCGGCCACCAATTTGCGAATGTCCTCGTCCGACAAAGCGGCGGCGTCTCGGCCCATCGAGGCGATGCGCGCCCGCGCTTGTGCGATCTGAGTCGGGTTCATCTCGTCGGCCTCGCTGCCGCCGTGGATCCTGCGTGAGTTG
>DATKHX010000024.1:0-6018 GCA_035510075.1 Allostellaceae bacterium | reverse complement strand
GGGATTTAATTCCCGATTAGGGCCGCCGCGATTCCCGATTGCGGGCGCCACGGGAATTCGCTCGCAACGCATTGCGATCGCAGGCGGTGTTCCTGACGAAAATGAAGCTGCGGGAGCAAGATTCCCGGATATTTCCCGGCGAACCGGGAAGTGCGGTGTTGCCGTCCGCCGACCGCTTTACCCCTGGCTTCTCGCGCAACGGCTTTTGTGTGGCGAGGCTTGTTGCGGGCGACGCGAAAAGGCGAGACGATAGCCGTCGCGGACCCGAGAATCCGCGGAATGTCGGTGAAGGAAAAACCCATGAAATATAACGTGGTGATCGTCGGCGGGGGAGCCGCCGGGTCGGTGCTGGCCAGCCGATTGGCGGCAGACGGGCAGACTTCGGTGCTGGTGCTGGAGGCGGGGCCGGACTACCCCGATCCGGCCCATTTGCCGGACGACGTCAAGTTCGGCCACACCCGCTTTGCCGAAGCCCCGGACTCGCAGCACAACTGGGCCTTGCGCGGCACCATCACCGAGGAGCAAGGGGCGATCCACGTCGCGCAAGGCAAGGTGATCGGCGGCGGGTCGTCGATCAACGGCCAGGCCATGCAACGCGGGTTCCCCGAGGATTTCGACTCCTGGGCGGGTCTCGGCAACGACGAATGGTCGTACGACAAGGTCCTGCCGTATTTTCGCAAATCGGAGCGCGACCTCGACATCCAGGATAATTACTGCCACGGCTCGGACGGCCCGATGCCGGTCAGGCGCCGCCAGACAGGCCCCTGGCCCGCGATCCAGCAGGCGTTCCACGCCGCCTGTCTTGAAGCCGGGTTTGGAACTACGAACGACACGAACGGCCTGCACCCCGCCGGCCTCGGCGTATCTCCCTCGAACAACATCGACGGGGTGCGAATGAGCACCGCGATGACGCATCTCAATCCGGTGCGTCATTATCTGAACCTGACGGTGCGCGGGCGCGTGTTCGTCCGCAAGATCCTGGTCAAGGACGGCAAGGCGGTCGGCGTCGAGGCCGAAAGCGGGGGCAAGGTGTTCCAGGTCGAAGCCGACCGGGTGGTGCTGAGCGCCGGGGCGATCAGATCGCCGCACCTTCTGATGCTTTCGGGCATCGGCCCCGCGGACCATTTGCGCCAGTTTGGGATACCGACGGTTTATCATCTCCCGGGCGTCGGCCGGAACCTGATGAACCACCTCAGCGCGCAAGTAACCTTCAAGGTCAAAGACGGCGTCTCGCTCGCCGCTCATCGCGATGCCGCGCATTTTTCGTTGCACTACACCGCCGAAGGGTCGAGCGCCGACAACGACATGGTGCTGCGGACCACCCCGGTCGTCGACGAACGCCAGGAGCGCGTCCCCGGTATACGCACGAAGTATCTGAGCGGCGATGTTCCCCCCGAAGAGGTGGCGCGGATCTCGTGCACACTGGGGCTGCCCGACGGCTCGGGGTACGTCGAGCTGGCCTCGGCCGACCCGGGCGTCCAGCCGGCCTTCAACTATTGTTATCTTCAGCATCCGAACGACGTACGACGGGTGCGCGAAGGCCTGCGGATGGCGGTGAAGCTGCTCGAATCTGGCGCGTATAAAGACGTGGCCGATCGGCGGATCCACCCGGCGGACGACATCCTCGCCAACGACGACGCTTTGGACCTGTGGATACGCCAAACCGTCGGCACCGCCAGGCACGTGTCCGGGACCTGCAAGATGGGGCCGGACGCCGATCCGATGGCGGTCGTCGACCAATACTGCAGGGTGAAGGGCGTCCAAGGGCTGTGGGTGGCCGACGCCTCCGTCATGCCGCGTATTCCGAGGTCGGGCGGCGCCCATGCGACGGTGATCATGATCGGCGAACGCGTCGTCGACTGGATAGCGGCGGGGTAACCCCGCCTTGCCGCCGGCTGAAATATAGGTCGGGGCGACGGCTCGGCTCCGCTGCCGTAGTCACGATTGGGAGCGCCACGGCGGTCGCTAGCCGTCCGCTCGCCCCCTTGCCCACGCGGCCGCACCGCGGCCGGCGCGGCGGCCGAAGACGGCGCCGGACATCAGGCCGGTGCCGCTCGCGTAATTGTGATAGAAGAGGCCGCCGACGATCTCGCCCGCGGCATAGAGGCCGCCGATCGGGCGGCCGGTGGTGTCCTCGACTTGCGCCTCGTTGGTGATCTTCAGCCCGCCGAAGGTGAAGGTGATCCCGGTCGTCACCGCATAGGCTTCATAGGGCGGCTGATCGAGGCGCTGCGCCCAGTTGGTCTTGTCCACCGCGAGGCCGCTCGTCGCGAGCCCGTCGCGGATGTTGGGGTTGAACGGGGTCTCGGGCCGCGGTGCCGCGTTGAACGCGCGCACGGTTGCGAGAAAGCGGGCCGGGTCCACACCTTCGAGCCGCGGCGCCAGCGCCTCGAAGCTCTCGGCCTGTTCCTTGGTGATACGCGGGATGCGGTATTCCTCACGCAGGAGGTGGACGACTTTTTGGTCGAAGACCTGCCAGGCGAACATCCCCGGCTGGTTCAACAGCTCGCCGCCGTATTTGGCATAGGTGTAGCTGTGGAAATCGAGGCCTTCGTTCAAAAAACGCTCGCCCCTGGCGTTGACGACGATGCCGAACGGGTAATTGTGCTTTTGAAAAGCGGTCGCCGACATCGAGATCGCCGAAAGGCGGCGCATTCAAATCCCAGGCGACGGCATGCGCGCCCGACCAATGCCCGTGGACGGCCGCACCCAGATCGAGCGCCATCTTGAGCCCCTGGCCGGTGTTGAAGCGCGAGCCGCGCACCTTGGCCAAGTCCCAGTTGGGCCCGAGATAGCGCGCCCGCATCTCGGCATTGGCCTCGAACCCGCCGCAGGCCAGCACCACCGCCTTCGCCCGTAAATCGTGCAATCGGTCCTGGCGGCGTACCCGCACGCCCTCGATCCCCGTGTCGCCGGTCAACAGCGCGATTGCCGGCGTCTCGTACCAGACCGCGATGCCGTCGCGCGCGGCTCGCGCGTGCAACGCCTTCACCAATTCCTTGCCGCCGCCCCAGATGTGGCAGGCGAGCCCGCCCCAGAATTTGAATTTGCCGTCGACCCGGAATGCCTGGCGGCCGAGTCCCAATTGAAACCGCACGCCCTTTTCGCGCATCCACAGGGCCGCCTCGAAGCTGCTGCGAATCAGGATCTCGGTCAGGTCGGGGTCGCAGCGGTATTGGGTCAGTCGGCCCATGTCGTCGAAATACTGCTCCTCGGTGTAGGTGCCGAAATCGACCTCGTTGAGTTCGGTCGCGCTCATGTCGGGGATCAGCCGCGCCAAATCCTCGCCGCCGTGGTAGACGACGCGAAAGGCGCCGCCGGTAAAGGCGGAATTGCCGCCGCGCTGGTCCTCGGGGGCGATTTCGAGCATCAGCACCGCGGCACCATCTTCGCGCGCCGACAAGGCGGCGCAACTCGCGGCATTGCCGGCCCCGACCACGATCACATCCCACCCTTCGCGATCCGCGATTTCCTTGGCGTCGATTGCCACGGCCCGCGCCTCCCGGCGATCTTTATGAACCCGGCGCAAAGCCTCGCACCCGTTTCGCGCAGAGGTCAACCGTGCAGCAAACCCGCTCGCCGCGCGCCGAGAGAGCGGCTACGCTCGATCCCCGCAAGGGATCGCCGCGGGAAGGAATTCGTGGCCGAAATCGATCGACAGCACACCGCAACCGGGGCCACGCGGATCGGCCTCGCGGCGATCTTTGCCGCGTTCTTCCGGCTCGGGGTGACGAGCTTTGGCGGCGGCACCGCGGCCTGGCTCTACCGCGCGATCGTGCAGCGCCGGCATTGGGTTGGCGACCAGGCATATCTGGTCGATGTCGGGCTCAGCCGGGTTTTGCCGGGCTCGGCCGGGGTCAACCTCACGGTCCAGGTCGGGCGGCGCTTGCGCGGCGGCTGGGGTGCCTTGGCGGCCGTGATCGGGCTGCTGTCGGGGCCGTTCTTTATTGTCGTCGGATTGGCGGCGGGGTTTGCGCGGATCGCCGGCAGCCCGGTGGCGCATGCCTTTCTCGATGGGGTCGCCGGGGCCGCGATCGGGCTCACTTTTGCCACCGGGCTCGTGCTGGTGCCGCGCGGCAAAGCCCAGATCGGACAGCTCGTGATCACGATCGCGACCGTCGTTGCCGTCGGCGTATTGCGGTGGCCGATGCTGCCAGTCATCCTGTGCCTGGCCCCGGTCGGGATCGGGCTGGCGGTGGTGCAAGGGCCGGGGTGCCGCTGACATGCCTGAAGACTGGCGCACGGTCTTGGCCTTGGTCTTGGTGTTCGGCCCGCTGTCGTTGTTTTCGATCGGCGGCGGCGCCTCGCTCCTGGCCGAGATCGAGCACCAGTCGGTCGCGGTGCACCACTGGACGACGCAGCGCGAATTCGCCGATCTGTTCGCGATCTCGCGCGCCGCACCCGGCCCCGGCACGATGCTGTCGACCCTGGTCGGCTGGAAGGTCGCGGGCTGGGGCGGCGCGGTGGCCGCGACCGTGGCGCTCTACCTGCCGTCGTCATTGCTGGTCTTTGGCGTGTCGCGGCTGTGGGGGCGGTGGCGCGGCTCGCGCTGGCACGCTGCGATCGAGCGCGGCCTGGCGCCGATCGCAGCCGGGCTCATGCTGGCGGGCGGGCTCGCGGTGCTGCAGGCGGCCGGTGGAGCTGCGGTGTGGGCCGCGGCGGCAGTCGCCACCGGCGTGCTGCTGCGCTGGCCGCGGCTCAACCCGCTGATATTGTTCGGCGCAAGCGGCGTGCTGTTTGCGCTGGTGGCGTTACTCGGCAGGTGAAGGCCTGAGAATATCGGTTGGAGGGACAGTATGCGCACCGGGCTGCAAGGCGATTTTCTCGAAGGGTTGGTCGCATCTTGTCCCGACGCGATCATTTACGCCGATCAGGAGGGAAAGATCCGGTTCTGGAATGCTTCGGCGACGCGGATTTTCGGCTTTGCCGAGATCGAAGCCCTCGGCCAGAGCCTCGATCTGATCGTGCCCGAGGGATTGCGCGCCCGGCATTGGGAAGGCTACGACCGGGTCATGGCGGGCGGGGCGAGCCGCTATGGCGAAGGCGCCGTGCTCTCCGTCCCGGCGATGCGCAAGGGCGGCAAGCGGATTTCGATCGAATTCACCGTGCTGCCGCTGCGGGACGACGCCGGCGCGCTGCTCGGCATCGCCGCGTTCCTGCGCGACGCGACCGCCCGGTTCGAGGAATTGCGCGGGCTGCGCCGCGAGCTTGCCGAGCTCAAGGCGCACCCGTCGGAGCGGCAGGAGTAATCGGCGGCCGGCCGCCTGATATTGGCACCCCGGCGCGGCCAATGCCGCGGCCACGGCCACGACGAATGCTCGTCACGGATCGGGCTGCGACAATCGGCTTAGGCGACCCTCTTGGTAGACTGCCCGTGGCTCACAAGAATTTTGCCGAGCGATACAGGGAGAATCGCATGCTCGTCCACGCGCCGTCTCACAGAAATGTGAACTGAGCCGTACCCAGCCGCCGCGCCGGAATTCCGCTGGTCACAATAAAATTTACTCGATGTCGGGGGGGTAATCGCCGGACGCGACGCCCTCTCGATTCCCTCTCCGGGGAATTCGCCGGAAGCTTGTGGCGGAATAGATTTCCCACTGTCCGAGTCTTGATGTCCGAGGCGCGGCATTCCGGCCGCACACCTATCTGCCATTGCAGGTGTTTTCCGAGGCGGACAAGACCAGTCAATTGTTTCAATATTATCTGCTGGACACCACCGGTTTCGAGCCGAACGTGTTTACAACGATCTTCCCGGGAGTCAACGACCACGTCCAGCTGACCGTCACCGGCGGCAACTGCGGGCTGCCGACAGTCGGGGCGGTCCGCGTCGTGCTCGAGCCCAAGCCCGGGCTTCCGACCGATCCCAATGATCCGCGCGCCTTCAACGACGTCTTCACCGACATTTCGCCGGGTGTTCGTCATCAACAACGAGAGCGGCTGGTATGAAGGCTGGATGATCCACGACATCACCGTGCGGCCGGTCGCCCCGCCCCGCCCCGACGGGCACGCGCAATTCGG